>PLOG01000056.1:4562-4732 GCA_003142935.1 Acidobacteriaceae bacterium | reverse complement strand
GCCGCCAAAGGATGTTCGCTGGAACGCTCAAGGCTGGCTACGAGTTGCAATAGACCGGATTCCTCGAAGCCTGGTTGGGGAATGACGGAACTCAGCGTTGGTTTGCCTTCGGTAAGGGTTCCCGTCTTGTCGATGATGAGCGTGTCCACCTTGCCAAATGTCTCAAGCGC
>PLOG01000056.1:2931-4487 GCA_003142935.1 Acidobacteriaceae bacterium | reverse complement strand
CTGACCATCTTGACGATTTGCGACAGCAGCGTGTCGGAGCCCACGCGCTCGGCGCGCATCACGAATCCTCCGGTTCCGTTCACGGTCCCGGCCGTCACTTTCGTGCCCGAATCCTTCTCAACCGGTATAGGCTCTCCACTGATCATCGATTCATCGACGGAGCTGTGGCCTTCAACCACGGTGCCATCGACAGGAATCTTCTCGCCGGGCCGTACGCGGAGCCTGTCGTCGACTTGCACCTGGTCGAGCGGAACGTCTGCCTCCCCGCCTTGGTCGTCCAGCCGCTTCGCCGTCTTGGGAGCCAGGCCAAGCAGCGCGCGAATCGCACCGCTAGTTTGGCTTCGAGCGCGCAGCTCCAACACCTGTCCGAGAAGTACCAGAGCGACGATTACTGCTGCCGGCTCGAAATATACATCGATCTGTCTTCCGCCCCCACGAAACGACGCTGGAAATATCTGAGGAACAACGGTTGCGAAGACACTGTAAAGGTAGGCCGATCCAGTTCCAAGAGATATAAGCGTAAACATGTTGAGGCTGCGATGCGCGATGGATTGCCAGCCTCGAACGAAGAAGGGAAACCCGCACCAGATCACCACCGGAGTTGCCAGCGCGAACTCGATCCATCCCCACGCTCTTGCCGTGAACAGGTGTTGCATGGGCATGGAAGGTAGAAATGCAGAGACCATCAGCGCGAGCATGGGCACGGCGAGCACGACGCTGATCCAGAGCCGCCTCGTCATATTGACCAGCTCTGGGTTGGAGTCTTCGGAGGTAATCTCGCGGGGTTCGAGCGCCATTCCGCAGATTGGGCAGGAGCCTGGTCCATCACGCACGATCTGCGGGTGCATCGGGCAGGTATATTCGGAGCGCTTGGTTGGTGCGGGAGCGGCCGCGGGTTCGAGCGCCATGCCGCACTTCGGACAGCTTCCCGGCCCCGTTTGCTTTACCTCCGGATGCATTGGGCAGGTGTACTCCTCTTGCGGCTCGGTTTTCGCCGTCGGATGCGACGGAGCTGCGCCTGGCTTGGCCTGCACATACTTCTCCGGCGCGGCGCGGAACTTTGCGGCACAACTCTCACTACAGAAGTAGACAGTTGCGCCATGATGTTCAATGCTTGCCGCAGCTTCCGAGGGATCGACCTTCATCCCGCAAACGGGATCGTGCTCTTCAGCCTGCTTCATCTCTCTATTGTGACCCAGTTCACTCATATCAACCTGTGTTTTTCTGTACAGAGAGATGGGCCAAACCCAACGGGGCATTGTGCGATTATTGGTATCATTCTTCCATGCATCCAGACCACAGAGATCGTCGGCGACTCACCCCGCTCTGGAGAGCAGTGATTGAAGTCGCGTTCATCGTATTTCTTTTTTATTCCAATCTTTTGATGGGAGAATTTACCGTTACCAATGGCCCGGGGAAGAATTTAATGTTTGCCTTGAACGACATCTTTACGGGTACGAACTTCTTCATCGCGATAATCTCTGCTCTGATCGGGTATGTTGTGTTTGAGTACCTCCGAAAGAAGCTATTAGGTTGCGGATCGAGTGGCGGGGGCG
>PLOG01000056.1:0-2877 GCA_003142935.1 Acidobacteriaceae bacterium | reverse complement strand
AGGTATTTCTTCTTCTGTCGCTGCTGATTGGAGCGCTGACCGGGCTCGCCGTTGTCGGGTTTATCGTGGTCACCGAGCGGTTGGGAATGCGCCTCTACCGGTGGGCAACGCTGCGTGGAGGCGTGTGCTGGTTCCTGTGGCCGGCTCAATGGCCATGGGCTTTCTGCTGTACCGTTATTTTCCCAACGCACGCGGTAGCGGCGTACCCCAGACCAAGGCCGCCCTCTTCGCTCGGGATGGGTTCATCTCATGGCGCACCGTCCTGGGCAAGTTTTTCTGCACGGCGACCACGTTGGCGAGCGGGATTCCACTCGGTCGCGAGGGACCATCTGTCCAGGTAGGCGCCGGAATCGGATCGGTCCTTGGCCGATGGCTCGGATTGCGTCCGGAAAAGGTCGAGGCTCTGATTCCCGTGGGAGCGGCTGCCGCCATCGCTGCGGCATTCAATACGCCGATGGCGGCTGTGTTGTTTTCCCTCGAAGAAGTCATGGGCGATATGCACGCGCCGATTCTGGGCTCGGTCGTGCTCGCCTCTGCGACCTCCTAGGCGGTCTTGCGCCTCCTGCTTGGCAATAACCCTCTGTTTCAAGTGCCCCAATATACTCTGGTACATCCGCTGGAGCTTGCCATTTACGCCCTGTTGGGCATCGCTGGCGGTTTTCTATTCGTGGCGTTTACGCGGCTTTTGTTGGGGATGCGCAAGTTCTTTCTGCACTTGCCCATGAGGACGCGCTGGTGGCATCCCGTCGTTGGCGGTGTGACGGTTGGCCTGATGGGCTGGTTTGTGCCCCAGGTTCTGGGTGTCGGGTATACCTACGTCGGCAGCGCTTTGAATGGAACGATGGCGCTCAAGTTGATGCTGCTACTCGTCGTGCTCAAGCTCTTTGGCGTCCCTGTCAGCTATGCTTCTGGAAACGCTGGTGGAATCTTCGGCCCGGCGTTGTTTCTCGGCGCCATGCTGGGCGGGGCCATAGGTGCCGTGGCCCATGGCTTGCTGCCGGGATACACCGCAACCCCTGGCGCTTACGCGCTGGTTGGCATGGGTGCGCTCTTCGCGGGGATCGTGCGCGCTCCCATGACATCGGTATTGATGATCTTTGAAATGACGCGGGACTACGCTGTCATTGTGCCGCTGATGATTGCAAACATGACCAGCTTCTTCATCTCTTCCCGATTTCAGAAGCAGCCCATCTACGAGGCATTGGCTCATCAGGACGGCATTCATTTACCCAGCCACAGCACCCGCAACGAGCCCAACCAGCGAACCGTGCTTCAGATCATGCGGAAGACTCCGGAGATTCTCCCCGCTGAGATGCGTGTCGAGGATGTGATCGTACAAACTCGCGCCAGTAAGCTCCGCATCTGGCCCGTTACAGAGAAGGATTACTTCCTGGGAATGTTGACCAAAGAGACGCTGGGGCGTGCCTTTGTCGATGGGAGAAAAGAACAGCCGCTGAAAGACCTCGTTGAAACCCTCCAAGTTCCGCACCTCCACACGGATCATCCGCTGCATCTGGCTCTCGAACGCATGAGTAAGTACCATCTCGATGTCTTGCCGGTCGTCCACCGGGCGGATATTCACAAACTCGAAGGCGTAGTGACACTGCCGGATGTGCTGAATGCGTATGGCGTCGACTGCGTCAACGGGTCGTCCAACTCGTCACACTAGAATCGGAGTACCCCAGATCGGGATTCTCAGACCTGGGAGGGTTGCCAAATCACTTGGTGCCAACTCACTCATCCAGCTCAGCTTGTTGCCGTAGAATTGTGACTTTTGCGGATCGGTATTGGTAAACACCCCAGGGTTGAGCGAAACAGACGCTTCGCAATTGGACCGCTCCAAGTTCTTGGACAACCCCTCTCGATTTCCGCCGGTTCCGGCCGCGCTCTCCGGTTTGTTCATAAACCCTTACCTTATGACACGGCCGGATCGGCGAGATCCGGCCATTTATTTTGTTGGAGTTAGGAAGGGTGTTTCTGGAGGGCTTTTGAAACAGCGACGACGTGCTTGTGGATGTCGTTGATTACGCCGCGCTGCTGTTTGAGGGCCCGGTGCAACTGCTCTTCGCAGGGATGGGCTTTCCGGAGTTGATCGCGGAGATCTTCATTGGCCTGCTCGAGACACTTGCGATGACGGAAGTTGTTGCCCCAGGCCTCGCCGACGATGAGGCCGAAGGCGGCTGATAGCACCATCCAAGAGGGCAAGAAGTCTGCTGAATTTTCGATCATGCGGCGTGCTCCTGTATTGTTGCGGCGTGCGCACGCAGCACGCGTTGGACAGTAGCCGCGGAGACGCGATGGCCTTTTGCAATCTGGCGAAGACTCTGTCCCTGGCAGCGGTCTCGCTGGATGGCGGCGTGGTCCAGTTCCAGTGGATGGCGGCCGATGTGACGGCCTTCGAGGCGAGCGCGCCGCATGCCGGCGCGCACTCTCTCGATGATGAGGTTGCGCTCAAGCTCAGCGATGGCGCCGATGATGACTACGATGGCTCGGCCCAGCGGTCCGCCGGTGTCGATCTGTTCCCTGAACGAGATGAACTCGACGCCTATCCGGTTCAGGTCGTCGAGCACATCGAGGAAGTGACGAGTGGAGCGTGCGATGCGGTCGCACGCCCAGACCAGCACGACGCCGAAGCGGCCGCGGCGGGCAGCAGCCATCATTTGATCGAGACCCGGCCGTTTGGCCTTCGTGCCACTGATCCGGTCAGTATACTCATTGACGATCTCGAAGCCGCGCTGCGCAGCCATCTGACGCAGGTCATAGAGCTGTGTCTCCGGATGCTGGTCGACGGTGTTCACTCGCAGGTAAAGGGCGGCGCGCTTCATGCGCGCCTTCCCTTCGGCTTCGGAGCGGATCCGTACCTTGCAACGTAGCTCT
>PLOG01000197.1 GCA_003142935.1 Acidobacteriaceae bacterium | reverse complement strand
AATTAAGATGCGTTTGCCCTGTATCTCGCAATTTCGCGTCTCAGAAACATTGGCCGGTTATCCTACTGATATCGTCTGCTGAGAAGTTGCGCGCATATACGTCAGTTGACCTCAGAGCAACTGGAGGCCAAAAGGGTCGTCCGACGCCCCTACTTGGCCACCAATGAATTGGCCATCCAATTTGGGCCAATGGCAATGCAAACGCGACTTTCATAGAGATCCGCTTCGGCGATCACCTCTTACGCTATTGTTTCCACGCAGTGCGCCTCCAGAGGCGCTGTCACGCCGACCAGTGTGTTGTAGTCGAGTTCATACTTTGTGGTAATGGATTTAGCGATCAACGAACTAGCCGAAGTCGCTTCGCTTGTTTCGCGATTGCTTTAGGGGGCCAGGATTGCCGAACGCTTGCCTCGAGCTGCTCTTGGCGAGCTTTGACCCACGGGGCATAGTGCTTTTCAGTAATTTTGACGCTGCTATGTCCCAGCAGGATCGAAACCTGATCGAGCGGAACGCCTGAGAGGAGGAGTTCGACAGCAAACGTGTCTCGGAACATTTGGGGGAAACACCGCTTCTTCGATCCGTCCAGCTTTGTGATGTTGGCTATCTTGAATAGGCGCCTGAAGCTGCGTTGCCAATCCTTCACTGCCGATCGCGGATCCCCGTTTCCGGTCCAGAAAAAGTATCGCGGATTAGGCTTTGGCCCCGGCGGTACTGTACGCAATGCTTCGGCGACATCTGGTGGAAGAGGAACAAAGACCGGTAGTTTCGTTTTGGCCTGGTAGAGCAATAGATTGTTCCCGTCGAGCCGATATCGTTCCAGGGTGACCGCATCAGAGATCCGAAGTCCGCTCCAGCGCATCAACAACGTCATCGTTCGTAAGCGCGTAGCGTGGTTTCGGACCTCGACGTAGCCCTTCTCCTGATACAGATAGGTTGAATCGACGATCTTTTCGAATTCCTCACGAGGAAAATAATCTGTCGGTACCGGGTCAGCTTTTACGCGTCCCATGCTCGCCGCGGGATTAGTCGTGATCCAACCGCATCGGATGCAGAACGCAAGAAAGCTTATAAGGCGTTCATGCTTCTTTTTCCTTGCAAGGGCGCCGTCTTTCCATCCATTCCGAAAGTCCGTGAGATTGGCGGTCGTGAGTTCGTCCAGGTAAGTGTACGATCCCTTCTGCGCCCATTTCAGAAGCTGACGCTCACAGAGGGTTTTCAGTTTTCCTCGGCTCGAGTCCTTCAAACCACGAGATTTGGCATCGTCCAAGAACTTTTCGACAGCGGTTGAGATGGCGCATCGATTGGGGTCTGGCTTTGGTTTTCGAACGATCGGATCGGGACGCTGAGTTGTTTTGGCCGGATCGGGATTCTCGATCTCATTTGCCTGTTTCTGTGCCTTTGCCCAGCTACGTGTCTTCGCGCTAACAGCGGATGAACTCGCCGGTATCCAAGGTTCCTTGGATCCACTTTGGACATTTGCAACGACGCCAAGCCGGGTTCGTTCGCTTACAAGGCGGGTAGTGGCGAGTGTAGACGGACAGCATAGTGTGGGCTTTCTGCGAGGAAGACTAGCCTCGCCCCACAACAGCCTTGATGGCTTCGTTGTACGTTTATTGTACGATCGCTAGATGTATTCTGTAAAGTCTTTAGAATGTTGGTGGAGGCGGCGGGAGTCGAACCCGCGTCCGAAATCGCTGTCAGCCAGGAGAGTCCATGCTGTGTCCGATTCCTTTTGATTCACTGCTGGCGCTCAGAACGGACAAGATGCGACAGAAGCTAGTCCGATGATCTCGCGCAAAACGACACGGACCGAGCCGTTCGCGCCAGCCTACTGAATGACGTCCGCTCACAGCCCATAGGCGAAGCCGTGGAAGACGGCAGCTTATTTAATTAAGCTGCAAGTGGCAGACTATAGTCGGCAACTTTGGTTTTGCAGGCGATTACAGGTGCCCACACCCTGACATGTCTCCTAAGCCGCAATCAATCCCGTCGAAACCGTGACGCCCCCATCTTGTAACCCCGGCGCTGAGGAATATCCGCCGGGAATCTATAGGTGCGAGCCGGGCCAACTGGCTCGTGCTGCTCCCACTATTCTACGCTTTTTCCCATTCCAAGGGATCGACCGGTGATGATAAGGTGGCGGAAGTACCTATCGATTGAAGACAGAAAACGGAGGTTGCCTTGGTTGAAAAGATTGTTCGGCTCACGGTGAACTTTTCGGTGAATGAAGCGCAAATGAACGCCTTCAAGAGCATTGCCGCACAAATGACGGATGGCGCCCGGTCCGAACCCGGCACGCTTGGGTATGAATGGTTTGTCAGCCGCGATGGCAAGCAGTTCCGGCTGGCAGAAACCTATGTGGATGCCCACGCGGTCGAGGCCCATTTCCTGGGGCCGGTAGTGCAGGAACTGGTGCCGAAGTTGGCCGCGGTCTCAAGCGTCAGCGGTTTCGAAGTTTATGGTGACCCGGGGCCAAAAGTTGCGGAGATGGCGGCAGGTCTCGGGGCGGTCATCTACCAATATTGGTTGGGAATCAACCGCTGAATCGAATGCCCGGCGCGCCAGGGCCGGGCATTCTAAGAAATCTCACTCCCGCTCTACTGCTTGTCCAGGTCGATCTTCTCGTATTCATGCCTGGCGATCGCGGCCCGAATCTGCGCCGGCGTCTTGCCAAGCTTTGTCTGCTCATAGGCGAAAAACCCTTCCTGGGCGCAGGTCGAGCACTCGGTCCCGTGCAGCCCCTCGAAGCAACTCCGCAGGCTAGTGTGCCCCAGCGCGCGATCGCAACGGCAGTAGCAGGGCAACTGGTAAACCACGCTGCTTATCTTCGCTACCTGCTGGTAGACATGCACCTGCCACGGGTAGCGGAAGTTATCCCCGGTCAGCTTGGCGCCGGCCATGATGGGCGGCAGCGCGCTCACTCTCAGTGGCGCCGAGGGGTGATAGGCGGGTACATCGTCGGCCGGGTTGGACCACTGCGCGTAGCTGGCAGCCGTCAGCGCGAAAACCCCCAAACCCAGGACAAAGCGGCTTTTTAGCGGGTGCTTCATGAATCCTCTCAAGCTCCAATTCTATCTGGATCCAGAATAAACCGGAACAGTCTCCGTTTCCGGCCGACCTTTTGTGCCCAAATCGCCCGACACAAAAAAAGACGGCACGAACGGTCTAGCTGTTCGTGCCGGGAGGCCAGTGACGCAAACTACTTCCTACTGGGTAAAGGCGGATTCGACCGCCCCAATCAGTGGAATAAATACACGATAGCATAGATTCGCAAGAAAGCAAATACAAAAATCGAAATTATTTTAAATTGCCATGAGAGTCAATCTTTCTTAACTGTCCGGCATCTAAAAGCCAGGGATTTTTCCAGACAGTAAGGATCATCTTCAACTGCAAAAGGGGTTCTTGTGAGCATGACAACCCATCCAGAATCAAATGCTTCCAAACAACCGCAAATGCCGGTTGCTCGATTCTCAGGCTGGCTAAAGGCAGGAGTAATCGCAGGGGCGTCGGCGCTGGCCGGTGGACTCGCAGCCGCCTGGTGGTACCGGAAAACCCTCAAAACCCTACGTCAAACTGGTGAAACCGCCCAAAATCCGCATTTCGGGATACCTCCGGACCATCCCCCCGACGAAGCCTGACGGTCGCCAAGCCCATGCGTCAGCCCTTCAGAGCAGTTTTTCCGCCCGCGCGGCCAGATCGAAGTCCTTTGCCGTGATCCCGCCGGCGTCGTGAGTAACCAATCCAAGCCTCACCCGGTTATAGCGGATGTCGATATCCGGATGGTGGCCGGCCTCTTCTGCCAGCTCTCCTACGCAGTTCACAAAACTGAGCGCGGCGCGAAAGTCTTTGAATTGAAAGGTTCTTGTCAGCTCGCCGGAGACGATCTTCCACTCCGGCAGGGCAGACAAATGGCGATTGGCGTCTTCTTGAGACAGTGCAGGCATGGATTGTGCTCCTGAGTGCAGCTCGAGATTTCCGTTCCCGCTTGCCGATTCCTGAATCCTACACGAGAAAGTCTGCCCGGCGAATGGAAAATCAGCTCGGCAGTTCCATCGAGCGGAGGGACGAATTCACTTCGAAGGTTGAGAAGCGCTTGTTCTGGCCGCTTATCTCCGAGCGCAGTTCCTGCCAAAGCTCATTCGGAATCTTCAGGAAAGCCTCGACCACGGTTGGATCAAACTGCGTTCCAGAGCAGCGCAGAACCTCTTCGCGCGCCGAGTCGAAGCTGCGGGACTTCCGGTAGGGCCGGTCGCTGGTAATGGCATCCAGCGTGTCGGCCACTGCGAATATTCGCGCTCCCACCGGAATCTGCTGCCCCGCCAAGCCGCTGGGATAGCCGCTTCCGTCGAAGTGCTCCTGGTGGCAGAAGACGATCTCCGCGGCACCGGCAAGAAAGGGAATCTTCCGCAGCATGTGGTAACCGCGCGTGCAGTGCTCGCGCATAACCTCCTGCTCTTCCGGTGTCAGCTTGCCCGGCTTGCGCAGAATGTCGTCGGGAATCGCCATCTTGCCAATGTCGTGCAGAAAGGCGCCGCGCGCGATGACTTTGATCTCCGCAGGCGCTAACCCCATGGCCCGCGCCAGCGCAATCGTGTAAGCGGTTACGCGCTTCGAATGTCCTTCCGTCTCCGAGTCCTTCAGATCGAGCGCGTCGCCCAGAGCCTCCAGCGTCACATCGTAGGAGTGCTCCAGATCCTCCATCGCGTGGCGAAGCATTTCGGTCCTGGCCCGCACCATCTGTTCCAGGCTCTGCTGGTAGTTGTGGCTCTCTTCCAGCAGTTGGCGGTGCTTCAATGCGCGCTCCACTGTGCCCATCAGGTGGTCGCGCTCGAATGGCTTGAGCAGATAGTCGTACGCACCGCGCCGCATGGAGTCGATGGCTACACTGATGTCATGGATTGCGGTCACCATTACCACGGGAAGGTTCGGCTGCTGCGCATGAACCCGCTCCAGCAGCGCAATGCCGTTCAGGTCCTGCATCACGATGTCGGTGAGTACCAGGTCGTAGGTGTTGAGCGCGAGCGCTTCCAGCGCTTCCCGGCCACTCGATGCCAGTTGCACCTCGTAACCACTGCGTTCCAGGGTAGAACCCATCATGGAACGGACGTGGGCTTCATCGTCCACCACAAGAACGCGCGCCGGTCTGGTCGCTTCCACAATCGCTTGCGGTTCTGCGTCAGCGGGTGGCCCTTGCGCGGCGTTCGACATGTCCGGTGATGCCAGGTTCAGTCCCAAGAAATTCCCTCCAGGCTCCTGAGTTGCGCCCTGGGGATTACTATTGTGTGCCAACAGACCCCCGTGGTCTGCACTGCGAGTACCCGGTCCTCACACTAGTAAACAGGCGATTTAGGGCACTGACCATCACTAAAAGGTGTCATAAAGCAGACTCGCATCCTTCCAGTAACCGACTGAAGGTAACCACGTTGCGTTACTTTCAGGTCTAGTCTTGTCACCTTCAGGCCTCTGTAGCTCTGTGTTCCGTGCAGCGCGAATCATTCGAGCACCCGCGTTCCCGGCAGAGACGTCGCCTGAAACCCTTAAGGCGCAATCACCCTGTTGGACGAGGAAAACTGTGCTTCCGGTTCTTAAGGAAAGTGCAGAATCGTACCTCTTTGGAGTTATCCAGCGAAATGCCCTGACGGACGATTCGCGAGAACGGCCCCTCTTCAAATAATTGATTCCAAAACAATTATGAGAACTCCCCACAGGCTTCTCTGCCTCCCCAGCTCTCAATTCCGATTCTCCGTCATTCTCTCTTCTTCTGCCGGGTTCGCTTGGCTTCAGCCCAGCCCTCTTTGGTAACCTGCGGGCTCCGGCTCAACGCCAATGATCCAGCCGGCACGTCCTTGGTGATGCACGACCCCGCTCCAATGAATGCTCCATCCCCCACGCTCACCGGGGCAACCAGGGTCGAATCGCTGCCCACAAACGCCATCTTTCCAATCTGCGTCCGGTGCTTGTTGACCCCGTCGTAGTTGCAGGTAATCACGCCGGCGCCAATATTGCTGCCTTCGCCCACATCCGCATCGCCCAGGTAGGTCAGGTGGCTAGCCTTGGCTCCCTTGCCAAGCTTCATCTTCTTGGTCTCCACAAAGTTGCCTACGTGAGCGTCCTCGCCAATCTCGCTTTCCGGCCGCAGGTGCGAGAACGGACCGATCTTGGCGCCGTCGGCCACTGTGCTGTCGGTCAACACGCAACTCTGCCGCACCAGAACGTTGTCACCCAGCGCGCAGTTCTCAATCACCGTAAACGACCGGATCAGGCACTTTCCACCGATCCGCGTCCGCCCCAGCAACTGCACAAACGGTTCAATCACCGTGTCGGCTGCTATTTCGACTTCAGCATCGATCACGCACGTCTCGGGCCTCGAAATCGTCACTCCGGCCGCCATCAGCCGCGCCGCTGCTTCGGTCCCCAGCTTTGCGTCCTCCGCCACTCGTTCTTCAATCGTCTTCACGCGCGCACTCTCCCGCTGCTTTCCTTTTCTATCGGTCGGCTTCACCGCGGCTATTTTTCCGCCGTGCCCGCCTCGCCCGCCGGTCGTCCCGGCATCGGAATCGTAATGTCCACCGGATGCACCGGACCCAGATCGAGCGCGTCCAGCCCCGGCTTGATCTCCGGCCCGTTGCCCACCACCAGCACGGCCAGCTTGTCCGGATGAATGTACTTCTTGGCCACGGCGGTCACATCGGCCAGCGTCACCTTTTCGAGCCCCGCCTTGTACGTCTCCAGGTAGTCCGCGGGATAGCCGTAGAACTCCAGCCGTTCGCGCTCATCCAGAACCTTGTCCTTGGTGTCGTACCTGAACAGAAACGAGTTCAAGATACTGTCCTTGGCCCGCTTCAGCTCTTCCTCGGTAAAAGGCTTGGTGTTCAGCCCGGCAATCTCGGCCAGCGCCGCCTTGGTCGCATCCACGGTGGACGGGCTTTTAGTCAGCACCTCCGCCTGGAACAAGGCAGGATGGTCGTACTGCATTCCGAAGCCGCCGCCAACCTCGTACGCCAGTCCCAGCTCCGTCCGAACCTTCTGGAACAGTCGGCTTCCGAAGCCGCCGCCAAGAATCTCGTTCATCACCGCCAGCGCAGGCACGTCGGGATTGCGCCGGTCCGTTCCCAGCCCCACAATCTCCACATTCGACTGGTTCACATCTTCCTTGTCGATGAAGTAAACCCCCGGCTTCGGGCCGGCAAATTCATCGTGTCGTGCCGGAAGCGCCACAACCGGCGGCAGTCCTTCAAACGCCGCCCGCACCTTGGCCTCCATCGCCACCGGGTCAAAGTCGCCGCTGACGCCAACAATCAACTTTCCCTTCAGCGTACGGTCGTGCCAAGCCTCCAAGTCCGCCAGCGTGACCGCGGAAATCGTAGCCAGCTCCGGCTGTCGCGTATAAGGGCCGTTCGCTCCATACACCAGCTTCGCCGACTCACGTTCCGCAATCTCCCCCTCGTCGTCATTGCGGCGCACAATCCCCGTGGCCATCTGCTCCTTGGCAAGCTGCAGCTTTTCCTCGCTGAATTTGGGATGGAAAAGCAGGTCCATCGCCAAGGCAAAAACCTGGTCCGAGTCCCCCTTAAGCGAATCCCACGAGACCGCCGTCGAATCCACGTCCCCGCCGGTTTCGATATGCGCGGCCCTCGCTTCAAGAAAATCGTCCATGGCGTCGCCGTCCATCTTCTCGGTGCCGCTGGTTCGCCACGCCGCCCCATACAGGTCTAAAAGCCCGGTTTTTGCAGGTTCAGTCTCGTCGCGCGATCCGCCGGGAATCATCACCGACCCCGAAATAAACGGCAGCTCATGGTCTTCCTGCAGAAACACCACGATCCCGTTTTTCAGCTTGATGCGCTTGGGCTGCTGCGGCTTGAAATCATGCAGCTTGGGGGTAGGAATCTTCTCCCATGGCTTGCTCTGCTGCGCATGCAACAACGGCAGCGCAATCAACGTCGCGACGATCGCTCCAAACCAGACCGAACCGGAAGGAAACGCGGGGCTATCGACAAACCACTTTTTACGAGACTGACCCCTGACCCCTGATCCCTGATCCCTGTTCGTCATTTCGCGCCTCCATCGTTCTTCGCGGCAGCCGCCGGTGTCTCGGTATCAATCTCCGCGCTGGTCCTGTTCGAAGCCACAAACACCTGATTCGCTACCCGGCGAATGTCCGCCTTTGTAACCTTGTCCACTCTGTCGAGCTGCAGGAAAAGCTCCCGCCAGTCGCCGTACCGCGTCTGGTATTCCGACAGCGCATTCGCCAGCCCCTGGTTGTCCGCAAGGCCGCGCAGCAGGTCGGCACGCGCCCGCGTTTTGTACATTTGCAATTCCGCGTCCGTCACATCGGCGGTCTTGAGCTTTTCAATCTCCTTGTGAATTGCCTCCCGCATCTGCGCCGGCGTGTGTCCCGGCAGCGGAACCGCGGCGAACGCGAACAGGCTCGGATACTTGTCGCCAGGGTAGGGACTGAATCCCGCCGCCTCGGCCGCAATCTGCTGCTGCTCCACCAGGCTCCGGTACATGCGCGAAACCCGCCCGTTCGACATGATGTCCTGGATCGCGTCGTACACCGCATCGTCCGGGTTGCGATAGCTGGGCCGGTGGTAGCCCTCGACGTAGAACGGCTGCGTCTGCTCGCGGATGATCACCGATTTCTCCGCAAACTGTTTCGGCTCCACAGTTGTCATATCTTCCGGCTTCGGTCCGCCCGGCACTTTGCTGAAATATTTCTCCAGCATCGGCATCGCTTCCGATGCCTTCACGTCGCCCACAACCGCCACCACAATGTCGCCGCCCACGTAGTACTTCTTGTGGAACGCCATGGCCTCGGTAGCATTGATCTGGCTCAACTCGCTGGGCCACCCCACGCCGCTACGTCCGTAGTTATGCGCAACGTAAGCCGTAGCCACAAGCTGTTCGTAAAGCCGCCCGATCGGGTTTGAGTCGGTGCGCATGCGGCGCTCTTCGAACACCACATCCCGCTCCTTGTAAAACTCGCGCGGAACCGTGTCGGAAAGCCGCCCGCTCTCCAGCCACGCCCAAAGCTCCAGCCGGTTCTCCGGCATCGACCAGTAGAACTGCGTCTCGTCCAGGCCGGTCCCGGCATTCAAATCGTGCGCCCCATTGGCATCGGCCACTTCGGTGAACTGGTTGGGGATGACGTACTTCTCCGCCTCTGCCTGCGCTTCGACGAACGCCTTGTGTAGCTCCGCAAGCTTCTTCTCGTCGCGCCCCACCTGCTTCAGGTATTCGGCTTCGTAGGCATCGTTCGCCGCCTCCACCTTGGCCAGCGCCACCTTCTCTGCTGCGTAGTCCTTGGTGCCAATCTCGCTTGTGCCCTTGAAGGCAAGATGCTCGAACATGTGCGCCAGGCCGCTCTCGCCCGAAGGGTCGTTCACGTCGCCCGCATCGATAAACGTCGAGAAGCTGAACACCGGAGCCTCGGGACGTTCGCAGACGATCAGTGTCAGCCCGTTGGGCAGCACCTTGGTCGTGGTCCTCTGTTCGAAGCTCTTCAGGTCCTGTCCCTGCGCAACCGCGAACGACAGGACCGCCAGCATCGGGACCAGAAAACTCTTCATCATCCAACTCTTCCATATCCAGGAAAAGGCTCTGCTTCGCATCCAGTCTCCTTGTTCAAAACAACGGGAGCCGCAGCAACGCGCAACTGCGTACTCTTCCAAACTATGTCTCTTGCCTTGGCAGGGTCAAACCCGCAACAGGGAACACAGCCCGCCACATCTTATCTTCGAACGGGTCTTTCCCCTCTCGTCTCCCCGGCTTGTAACCGCAAAAGGCGCATCGAACAGTTTTTCTGTTCCCTGTTCCCTGTCCTTATCCACCCACCGCCTTGGCGAACCAGTAAAAGAAATCCAGAGACTTGAAGTACGAATCCACGGGAAGCCGCTCATCGCGCCCATGCGCACGGTCGTCGTCCCGCTCCAGCGCAATCCCCGAAAAGCCATAGCAGGGAATTCCCGCCTGCGCAAAGTAGATCGAGTCGCTTGCTCCGTTCTCCATCACCGCCGTCACCGGAATTCCCGGCCAGAGCTCATTCGTCAGCCGGGTCAGCGGCTCAAACACTTCGGCAATCGGAGCCGGCGGCACAATCGCCTTCCGGTTCGGAGCCGTGTCGGTAACATCCCCTGAATCGGAGACGTACTTCACCGTCAGTTTGCTGTCTCCGAAAATCCCAATCAACTTCTGCCGTATCTCTTCCGGCGAATGGCTCGGAAAAATCCGGCAGTTCACAATTGCCTGTGCTGTTTGCGGCAGGGCATTATTCGCCACGCCGGCATTAAGCCGTGTGGCCACGCACGTCGTCCTGAAGTTCGAGTTGAAGCTCGGCTCGGTGCTCAACCGTGCCGCCGCGGCTAGATCCGGCGGAGTGGCCAGAATCGCCCGCATGTCGGCTGCCGTCCGTCCCGTCTCCTGCCCGGCGAGCTCGCTGAAGTAAGCGCGCGTCACCTCATTCAGCTCGAACGGAAACGTGTACGCCTCCAGCTTGCCGAGTGCGGCCGTCAGTTCGTATATCGCATTGTCGGGCCGGGGAAGGGAACTGTGGCCGCCGCGATTCACCGCCGTAATCCGGTAGTCCGAATACACCTTTTCCGTAGCCTCAACCGCTGCGACCACCGCCCGTCCATGCACCAGCTCCACGCCACCCGCGTCGGGGTTAATCACAAACGCCGCGTCCACCAGGTCGCGATGCTGCTCCACCAGCCACTGGGCGCCATCGAATTCTCCGCCTTCCTCGTCGGCGGTGAGGGCAAGAATCAGGTCGCGCTTCGGCTTATAGCCTTCCCGGCGCAGGCGCAGAAACGTGGTCACCAGCGCCGCGTCGCCGTCCTTCATGTCCTGCGTTCCGCGTCCGTAGTAGTAGCCGTCTTTTTCGACAAACTCAAAAGGATCCGTCGTCCAGTCCGCCCGCAGCGCCTCCACCACATCCATGTGGCACAGAAACAGAATCGGTTTTTCGGTCGGCATGCCCGCTGCCCTCATCCTGACCACCAGATTCTGTTTGTGCGGGTCCGGCCCCAGCAACAGCACATCCTCGGCCGCGAAGCCTCCCTCCAGCAGGCGCTTCCGCATCGCCTCCGTGGCCGTAGTCACATTGCCCCGAGGCGTATCGGTGGTGTTGATCTCGATCAGCTCTTTCAGAATCGAGCGCGCCAGGGCGCGATCCTCCGGCGAAGCCGTGGGCAGCGGATTCTGGCCAAGCAGTGGCAGGGAAACACAGAACGCTAGAGTGCCGGCAGCAATCAGGACAAGAGAGGAAGCACGCAGCATGAACCAATTGTACGGTTGCCCGCTATCGAGAGTAATCTACGAGGTCAACATTTCTCTCCTCGCCCAGTCCCCACCCAGTTCAGGAGCCGAAGCCCGCAACGGGCGCATTGAATCATCGATCTTTCGATGCCGGGCCGCTTCTCCAAAACGCGCCAGAAGTTCAACCATTCACAAAGACTTCTCGCCGCGGAAAGGGCAAATGCTCTACTCTTGCCATTGAGCGCATGAGCCGTATCGCAAAGAAAATCCGGAAGGCAACCCTCCTGGCCCTCGAGCACGACGTCATCAATACCGCCAAGGCCGCGGCCTATTCGGGGATGCTGATGCTGTTTCCCGCACTGCTGGTGTTGACCACGCTGGTGGCCCAGGTGCAGCAGGGACCGACTCTGGTCGGCGAGATGCGCTCCGTCTTCGAGCAGTTCCTGCCTACTGACACCATGGATCTTCTCCAGTCCTACATCCTCACCCGCCGCATCTACTCCGCCCAATTGCTTCTGTCCGCCATCGGCCTCAGCATCTTCGCCGGCCTCGGCACCATGCTGTCGTTGATGGAGGGCTTTCGCAGGGCATACCAGATTCCCCGTGAGGACTGGGGATTTGGCGAACGGCGGTTACGGGCGCTGTTGCTGGTGCCCATCGCGCTTGTCCCGCTTTCGGTGGCCACTTTGGTCATCGTTTTCGGACATCAAATCGAAACGTGGATGATCGAAAATGCCGGTCACGAGTTGCGCCACATTGTGCTGTTCTTTTGGCGCATGGTGCGATGGTCGATCGCATTGCTTACCAGCATTACGGTGCTCACCGCCGTCTACCACTTCGGCACAAAGAGGACGGAACACTGGTTGCGGGTGGGGCCGGGCGCCGTTGCCGGCACGCTTATATGGTTTCCAACCACGCTGGCCTTCGGCTGGTATGTAACCCGCGTCGCCGACTACTCCATGTTCTACGGATCCTTCGGCGCCGGCATCGCCACCCTGGTCTGGCTCTATATCACCGCATTCAGCGTTCTGGTCGGAGCAGAGCTGAACGGAGTTCTTTATCGAGACCGCCAGGACCAGACGACCGCGCAAATGTTCTCCGAACCAGAGAGCGAATCAACGTCAAAGAGCCAGTGACGGCGCGAGCCAGCCAGCGCATCCCAAGCGCGCGGCTCGGGTTCATCGGGCTGGGTTCGCCAGGCAGGTCGAATTCAAGCGGCCATGTACAATAGAAGCAGTCGTTCCCCGCAATGTCTTTCTGTCCGGCTGGAAAAAGCTGCGGTAGAAAACAGGGCTTCAATACAAGGCCGTTGAAAGTTTCCGCAGGGTCTAAAACCTTCGTCTGTTTTAATTTGCATCCGGCGCGCGATCTGACCTGACCCGGCCCGGCCCGGCCCAGAGGGCACCCCGGCACCCGACGCCTCGGTGCCACTGTTCGCCGGTCGCGCCA
>PLOG01000088.1 GCA_003142935.1 Acidobacteriaceae bacterium | reverse complement strand
GCCTCTATCGGCCCTTTGACGCCAGCGCCTTCCTCGGCGCACTGCCCAAAACCGTCAAGGCCATCGCCACCCTCGACCGCTGCAAGGAGCCCGGTGGCGCTGGCGAGCCGCTCTATCAGGACATCCTTACCGTGCTAGCCGAAAACTCCGCCAGCCTGCCATTCGCGGCCATGCCCAAGGTCATCGGCGGCCGCTACGGCCTTTCTTCCAAGGAGTTCACGCCCGCCATGGTCAAGGGTGTCTTCGACGAGCTGGCCAAGCCCGTTTCGAAGAATCACTTCACCGTCGGCATCAACGACGACGTAAGCCACTCCAGCCTCGACTACGATTCAAACTTCTCTACCGAAGATCCCAAGACCGTCCGCGCTCTCTTCTACGGACTGGGCTCCGACGGCACCGTCGGCGCCAACAAGAACTCCATCAAGATCATCGGCAGCGAAACCCCCAACTATGCGCAGGGCTACTTCGTTTACGACTCCAAGAAGTCCGGCTCCATGACCACCTCGCACCTGCGCTTCGGACCCAATCCGATCCGCTCCAGCTACCTCATCACCCAGGCCAGCTTCATTGCCTGCCACAACTTCAGCTTCCTCGAAAAGATGGACGTGCTTGAAGCAGCCATGCCGGGCGCGGTCTTTCTGCTCAACTCGCCTTATTCGGCCGCTGAAGTCTGGGACAAGCTCCCCAAGAGCACCCAGGAAGGCATGCTGAAAAAGAAGATCGAGTTCTATGTCATCGACGGCTACACCGTAGCCCGCGAAGCCGGCATGGGCACCCGCATCAACACCATCATGCAGACATGCTTCTTCGCCATCAGCGGCGTGCTGCCTCGCGATGAAGCCATCGAGCAAATCAAGAAATCCATTAAGAAGACCTACGGCAAGCGCGGCGAATCGGTTGTCGCCAAAAACTTCGCCGCCGTCGATCATGCCTTGGCGCATCTCCACAAAGTCGAGCTGCCCGCCACTGCGTCTTCGAACTTCGATCTCATTCCCTCCATCTCGCCCAAGGCGCCGGAGTTCGTGCGCAATGTGCTTGGCCAGATAGCAGCGGGCAAGGGCGATCTGCTCCCAGTAAGCGCCTTTCCCGCCGGCGGTACATTCCCCACAGGCACCGCCCAGTGGGAGAAGCGCAACATCGCGCAGTTCATCCCCGTCTGGGACAAGGACCTCTGCATCCAGTGCGGCAAATGCGTCATGGTCTGCCCCCACGCAGTGATCCGCGCCAAGGTCTACAGTGCCGACCTCGCCGACAAGGCGCCAACTACCTTCCAGTGGGCCAAGCCCAAGTGGAAGGGCATGGAGCAGGACCACTACACTCTCCAGGTCGCTCCCGAGGATTGCACCGGTTGCGCGCTTTGCGTGGAAGTCTGCCCGGTCAAGAACAAGAGCGACGCCAGCAAGAAGGCCATCAACATGGCGCCGCAGGCCCCCTTGCGCGAGTCTGAGCGCGACAACTGGGACTTCTTCCTCTCCCTGCCTGAAGTCGATCGCTCCAAGCTTTCGCACACTCAGGTCAAGGACCTCCAACTTCTGCAACCGCTCTTCGAGTTCTCCGGCGCCTGCGCCGGTTGCGGCGAGACAGCTTACATCAAGCTCCTCACCCAGCTCTTCGGCGACCGGCTTTACATCGCCAACGCCACCGGTTGCTCCTCAATCTACGGCGGCAATCTGCCCACTACTCCCTACTCCAAGAATGCCGAGGGCCGCGGCCCGACCTGGTCCAACTCCCTCTTTGAAGACAATGCGGAGTTCGGTTTCGGCATGAGAACCGGCCTCGACCAGCAGAAGGAATTTGCTGAGTTGCTTGTCCAGCGTCTCGCCAATGAGATCGGTGACGGACTGGTCGCCGAAATCCTTCACGCTTCGCAGAAGACCGAAACGGAGATCAACCAGCAGCGCGAGCGCGTCCTCGCCCTGTGCGAAAAGCTGGCCGGCAACAACTCTTCCGACGCGCGCAACCTGCTGGCCATTGCCGATGGGCTGGTCCGCAAAAGCGTCTGGATCCTTGGCGGCGACGGATGGGCCTTCGACATCGGCTTCGGCGGACTGGATCACGTCCTCGGCTCCGGCAAGAACATCAACGTTCTGGTTCTCGATACCGAGGTCTACTCCAACACCGGCGGCCAGATGTCCAAGGCTACCCCGCGCGGCGCAGTCGCCAAATTTGCCGCTGCCGGCAAGCCCAACAGCCGCAAAGATCTGGCCATGGAAGCGGTCAGTTACGGCTCGGTCTACGTGGCCCAGGTCGCCATCGGCGGCAACGACAGCCACGTCATCAAGGCTTTCCAGGAGGCCGAGGCCTACGAGGGGCCCTCGCTCATCATCGCCTACTCCAGTTGCATCGCTCACGGCTACGACCTGATCCACGGCCTTGAGCAGCAGAAGCTCGCTGTTCAGTCCGGATACTGGCCGCTGATGCGCTACAACCCGGCTCTTCGTGATACGGGAAAGAATCCCTTCCAACTCGATTCCAAGGCCCCGTCCATCCGCCTCAAGGACTACACTTACCGCGAGGCTCGTTACACCATGCTCGCGCGTAGCAATCCGGAGTTGGCGGCAGCACTGCTCAAGGAAGCGCAGGACGACGTCGAGCGTCAGTGGCGCGTCTACTCCGCGCGGGCCACGATGCCCGGCCGCGGCGAGACGCCCCACATCGCGCCTCCTGAAATCGTTGAAGAAAAGACGGAACAAAAACTGGCCGCCACGGCTGCCGGAGGAAAAGAATGATCGATATTTCAATGCAATATCTCGGCCTCAAGCTGAGCAGCCCGATCGTGGTTGCCTCCACGCCGCTCTCAGAGTCGATCGACAATATTCGCCACATGGAGGATGCCGGCGCCTCCGCGATCGTCCTCACCTCGCTCTTTGAGGAACAGTTGGCGCTTGAGTCCCGTACCCTCGATGAGGATCTCTCCAGGGGCACTGACTCCTTCGCTGAATCGCTCGGCTATCTGCCCGACCTCGCCGACTATCGCATGACGCAGGAAAACTACCTCGAGAGTCTTCGCCGCGCGCGCGAGGCCGTCGCCATTCCCATCCTGGCCAGCCTCAACGGCGCAACCAAAGGAGGCTGGGTTCGCTTCGCCAAAGAAATGGAACAGGCGGGGGCCCACGCCATCGAGCTCAACACCTATGCCCTGGCCACCGACAGCGCCCAGACCTCGGCCGATCTCGAGCAGCAACTGCTCGATCTCGTCTCCAGCGTCTGCCAGGCCGTCAAGGTTCCGGTCGCTGTCAAGCTATCGCAGTCCTTCACCAGTATTCCGAATCTTGCCACCCGCCTCCAGGCCGTAGGCGCGGCGGGCGTCGTGCTCTTCAACCGCTTTTATCAGCCCGACTTCGATATCGAGGCCCTTGAAGTGCGTCCCACGCTGCACTTCTCCACTCCCTCCGAGCTTCTGCCCCGTCTCCACTGGGCGGCAATCCTCTACGGTCACGTCAACCTCGACATCGGCATCACCGGCGGCGTTCATTCCGCCGAAGATGTTCTCAAGAGCATCATGGCCGGCGGCAGCGTCGCCATGATGGTCTCCGCGCTTCACATCCACGGCATCGACCACATCGCCCGCGTCCTGGCCGACATGTGCTACTGGCTCGAAAAGCGCGAGTACACCTCGCTGGGCGAAACGCGCGGTTGTCTCAGCCGCCGCTCCGTCCCCGACACTTCCGCCTTCGATCGCGGCAACTACATCAAGACGCTCAGCTCCTACAGTCTGCGCCAAACCGTAGCCGCCTTCTAACCCTCCAATTCTCCCTGACACCGACGGCGGCCGCACGAAAGTGCAGCCGCCGCCGGTGTTTCTGCGAACAAAAGCGGGTGCCCCACCTTCGCCGATTCCGGACAATCGTCTATCATCTTGGCATCGGCAAAATCGCATTCAAAGAAAGTTCGAAGGGGAGTCCCCATGGCTCGCAGAATGTTTCTCTTCGCAATTTTGGCAATCTTCTCCGCGGCGCTCTCCGCGCAAGCACCCGCGAAATACCAGCCCACCATCGCCTCCCTCGACACCCATCCGCTCCCCCAGTGGTACGCCGGCGCCAAGCTCGGCATCTTTATCCACTACGGCCTCTATTCGGTCCCCGGCTGGGCCCCGCTCTCCCACCCCGAGCACGACTTCGGCAACATCGACTACATCAAGAACGACCCCTATGCCGAGTGGTACCTGAACGTGATGCGCATCCCCGGCTCACCCACCCAGGCCTATCATCGCGAGCACTACGGCGCGGATTTCAGCTACTACGACTTCGCCCCCATCTTCAATCGCGAGTCGAAGAAGTGGAACCCCGATCAGTGGGCCGCCATCTTTCATGACGCAGGCGCGAAGTACGTCGTCCTCACTACCAAGCATCACGAAGGCTTCACCCTCTGGCCCAGCACCACGATTAACCCCAGTCCCACGCTGCCAAAGAAAGCGCAGCACGCCGAGCGCGACATCGTCGGCGATCTCACCGCCGCGGTCCGCAAGCAGGGTCTGCGCATGGGCCTTTACTACTCCGGCGGCTACGACTGGACCTTCTCGACCGGCCCCATCGAAACCGATGCCGACTACCAATCCGTCAAGCCCGAAACCGAAGCCTACGGCCAATACGCCTTCGCGCAGATTCACGAACTCATCGACCGCTATCGCCCCGAGGTCCTCTGGAACGACATCGACTGGCCCAAGACCGGCAACGCCCTCGAGGTCGAAGCCGACTATTACAATGCGGTTCCGGACGGCGTCATCGACGACCGCTTCGGCATTGCCCACGCCGACTTCACCTCGCCCGAATATCAGAAGCTCGACCAGATCAGCCCAAAGAAATGGGAAGAGTGCCGCGGCCTGGGCCGTTCTTTCGGCTACAACCGCGCCGAAGGCGAAGCAGAGACGATCGCACCGGAGGAACTCATCGCGCTTCTCGTCGACATCGTCAGCAAGAACGGCAACCTGCTGCTCGACGTAGGCCCCGAAGCCGACGGCACGATCCCTCCCGTCCAGATGGAGCGCCTCAAAGCCCTCGGAGCATGGCTCAAGCAAAACGGCGAAGCCATCTACGACACCACCCCCTGGACGCACGCGGTAGCCAAAAGCGCCGAAGGCGACGACCTCCGCTTCACCCGCAAAGGCGATGACCTCTACGTCACAGTTCTCGGCAATCCGAAGGCTCAGACAATTACGATTCCCGATCTCCCGGCCAAGCAAGCCATCGTCATCACGCAGCTTGGAGATAACAGCGCGCTCGATGCAAAGGTTCAAAACGGTAGTATGCGGATCGTTCTGAGAGGAACTCTGAAAGGGGACTACGCCTACGCCTTTAAGCTAGCAGGATACGCGCGCTAAGGCATTTTCACTGTTCCTGTAGGGTTGGTTTCGTGGTTTCCCACCCATTTCACAAAGAGCGTGAAATGGATGGGGCACTGAGCTTCCTACACCATCAGTGAAAATGCGCTAAGGCTTACTCCGAAGTCACAAGACGATCGGGTGCCCCATCCTCGCGACGTTCTTGTTTTTGTCGCTAGGGTGGGGTAGCATGAGGCCCACTTCAACTCGGTCCAATCAGTTAGCTCTCCGCCAGCAACCGCACCACCGTCTCTTCCACCTTCGCGCAAGCCTCTGGCTGCGCCGCCTTCACCGCATCGCTGAACTCTTCGCCCAGCTCGATCGACCCGGCTCCGACCGTCAGAAGAAACGCTCTTCGCGGCCGCGAGCCGAAGAGTTCCTGTGCGGTGTGGAGGAGTTCGGGTGCGCCCAGGTGATGCGTAACCAGGCCCGGTCTCAAAGGAGCCGGAGCGAGTTCGCGGAGAAGAACCTCACCGGGGGCTTGATTGAGCGAGCAGTCAACGAAGAGGACGGTTTCGGCCGAGGCGATATCTTCCGCCATGTCCGGGGACCACTGATGACTCGCGATCACCCGCACGCCGGCCTCTCCGCCAAACCGCTCTTCCGCCCACGAAGCAAGCCAAGGCCCGATGCCGTCATCACCGCGCAGCGTATTGCCGCAAGCAAGAATGAGACATCGGGCCTTGGTTATTTCCATTCTTCAATCGTACTTCAACGCACGACCTGATCCATAACCTCGCCGTCAGCCGACACCAGCGTCATCGCCAGCGGCATCTGTCCAAAGGCATGGGTGGAGCAGCTCAAGCACGGGTCAAACGTGCGAATCACAGCCTCGACGCGGTTCAGCGCGCCCTCGCTGAATTTGCCATCCTTCACATACCGTCTTGCCGCCTGCAACACGCCCCTGTTCATCGCATTGTTGTTGTGGCCCGTGGCAACCACCAGGCTGGCCCAGGTCATCTTGCCATTCTCGTCCACCTTGTAGTGGTGATTCAGCGTGCCCCGCGGCGCCTCAATCTGCCCCGCGCCTTCCAGGCGATTCACGCCGGCCGTCGCCCGCACATGCTTGTCCAGAATCTGCGGATCGTTCAATATCTGCTCGATCTTCTCGATCCCGTACATGGCCTCGACCAGCCGCGCGTGATGATAATGGAACGAGCTCTCCACCGGCCCAGCGGAAATCTGCTTGAACTCGGCCAGCTCCTTGTCCGCCTTCGGCATGCCCATGCTCTTCACAATGTTCAACCGCGCCAGCGGGCCCACGCGATAGCTTCCCTCCGGATAGCCGAGCGGCTTGTAGTACACAAACTTCGTGTAGCTAAAGTTCTCGACGGCCTCGCCGATCACCTCGGTAAACCGCCTTGCCGTAATCCCGTCCTCGATGATTGCTCCCTGAGGATCGATCAGCCGCAGCGCGCCGTCGGTAAACTCGATCGACTCGTCATCGTTGATCAGCCCCAGGTAGTTGGTCGGGAAGTTCGCGAATACTTCGATCTCCGGCTTGAATGTATCGGCAATCTGCTTGTAGGCAACGAGCGCCTTCTCCAGGTTCGCGTACGCATCGGGCAGCATCGCAAGCATCTCGTCCCGGTGCGCCATGGTGAGCGGCTCGGTCACGCCGCCCGGAACCACCCATCCGGTATGAATGCGTTTGGTGCCCAGCAGCTCAATAATGTGCTGGCCGAACCGCCGCAAACCAATGCCCGCCAGTCCCAGGTCGGGCCGCGCGGCCGCCACGCCGAAAATGTTGCGCTTCACCGGGTCCGACTCCATCCCCAACAGCAAGTCGGGCGAGGAGAGATGGAAGAAGCTCAGCGCGTGCGACTGCACCATCTGCGCCAGGTTCAACAGCCGCCGCAACTGCGCCGCGGTGTAGGGAATCCGTACCGACATGATCGCCTCGCAGGCCTTTGCCGAGGCCAGCAGGTGCGATACCGGGCAAATGCCGCAAATGCGCGCCGTCAGGCTCGGCATCTCATAGAAGGGCCGGCCCTCGCAAAACTTCTCAAACCCACGCACCTGGGTCACATGGAACTGCGCATTGTCTACCTCGCCTTTGTCGTCGAGGTAGATCGTAATCTTGCCGTGCCCTTCAAGGCGCGTAACGGGATCGATGGTGATCGTCTGGCTCATAGTGCAAACTCCGAATCTTTACGCTCCAAAGCGGGTCAGCTCCGATATATCCAGCGGCCCACCGGTTAAAAGCGCCGTCAGCGCCGTGTGAAATGTGTCGGCAGAGGGCGGGCAGCCGGGCAGAAACACGTCCACCTTCACATACTCGTGAATCGGACGCACCACCTTCAGCAGCTTGGGAACAACCACGCACGGAATCTGCTGCTGCAAGCTCGCGTTCTCAATATAGGCACGGTCCAGGATCGGTTGCGGACCGAAAGGGTTGCGCATCGACGGCACGTTCCCCGCCACCGCGCAATCGCCCATGGCAATCAGCATCTTCGAGTGCGCGCGCACTTTCTTGATCTTCTTCTCGTCGTCCACCGAAGCAACCGCTCCCTCGACCAGCGCGATATCCACTTCGTCGGGAAACTCCTTGGCGTCTACCACGGGGCTATACACCACATCCACAAGCTCCGCCAGTTCGAGCAGCCGCTCATCCATGTCCAGAAACGACATGTGACAGCCGGAACAGCCGTCCAGCCACACTGTTGCCAGTTTCAGTTTGCTCATTGCGCCTCCCTCATCATTTTCAGATTGGGCAGAAAATCAGGATACTTGGGGTGATCGGAGCCGATCTTGCTCTTGTCGAACAGGGCGCCCGTCGGGCACACCTGCACGCACTTGCCGCAGCGGGTGCAGGTCGATTTGCCCCACTCGTCGTTCAGGTCGGTAATCACAACCGAGTTGATGCCGCGCCCCATCACATCCCACACATGCGCGCCCTCGATCTCCGCGCACACCCGCACGCAGCGCATGCACAGGATGCAGCGGTTGTGATCCGCCGTAAACCGCTCGTGCGAGGCGTCCAGGGTCAGCTTGGGATTGCGATACGGCAGCCGGATGTGCGTCAGCCCTTGCTCCTGGCCCATCGCCTGCAGCTCGCAGTGTCCGTTCGACACGCACACCGCGCAGATGTGGTTGCGCTCCGCAAACAGCATCTCCAGAATCATGCGGCGGTGCTTTTTAAGCCTCTCGGTGTTGGTGCGTACTTCCATGCCCTCGTAGACCGTAGCCACGCAGGCCGGCAGCAGCTTGTTGCTCCCCTTGATCTCCACCAGGCACAGCCGGCACGCGCCTACATCGCTCAGCCCTTCCAGATGGCACAGCGTGGGAATGTCGATGTCGTTCTCCCGCGCCACCTCCAGAATGGTCTGGCCCCGCAGTGCGCTCACTTCCTGCTCGTCGATGATGAGTGTTTTAACTTCCACCGGGTCACTCATGCCATCACCTCCACGGGAGCTTGAATGTTGCAAACGCCGGCCAGGCAGCGCTTGTGTTGAATGTGCTCGATATACTCGTTGCGGAAGTATTTCAGCGTGCTCAGCACCGGGTTAGGCGCCGTCTGCCCCAATCCGCACAGGCTGGCCTCCTTCACCGTCGAGCACAAATCTTCCAGCATTTCCAGGTCGTCCATCGTTGCCGTCCCTTCGCAGATGCGCGTTAGCAGCGTATACATCTGCGCCGTTCCCGCCCGGCAGGGAATGCACTTGCCGCACGATTCGGTCATGCAGAACTCGATGAAGAACCGCGCCACGTTCACCATGCACGAGGTGTCGTCCATCACGATCATGCCGCCCGAGCCCATGATCGAGCCGGCCGCCATCAGCGCGTCGTAGCTCACACCCAGGTCCATCATATCCGCGGGAATGCAGCCGCCGGAGGGGCCGCCCGTCTGGATGGCCTTCAATTTATGGCCGTCCGGAACGCCTCCGCCGATCACGTCGATGATCTCCCAAAGCTTGATGCCCAGCGGAACCTCGATCAGCCCCGTGTTCGCTATCTTGCCCGTCAGCGCAAACACCTTGGTGCCCTTGCTCCGTTCCGAGCCCATGTTCGCGAACCACTTGCCACCGTTGCGCACAATCGGCGCGACGTTGGCGTAAGTTTCCACGTTGTTGAGCAGCGTCGGCCTGCCCCACAGCCCGCTCACCGCCGGGTAGGGAGGCCGCGGCTTCGGTGTCCCGCGCTTGCCTTCGATCGATGCAATCAGCGCCGTCTCCTCGCCGCACACAAACGCGCCCGCGCCCAGACGTATCTCCACATCGAAGCTGAACGTCGTTCCCGCGATGTTGCTGCCCAGCAGCCCCCTCCGCCGCGCCTCGCGGATCGCCGTCGTTAGCCGCGCCACCGCAACCGGATACTCGGCTCTCACATAAATGAATCCCTTGCTCGCGCCCACGGCATACGCCGCAATCGCCATGCCCTCCAGCACACGGTGCGGATCGCCTTCCATCACGCTGCGGTCCATGAACGCGCCGGGGTCGCCCTCGTCGCCGTTGCACACCACGTACTTCATGTCGCCGCCGGCCTTGGATACCGTGCTCCACTTCAGCCCGGTCGGATAGCCGCCGCCGCCGCGTCCCCGCAGTCCGCTCTCCGTAATCCTGTGAATCACCCCGTTCGGCGTCATCTCCATCAGCGCCGTCATCAGCGCCTTGTAGCCCTCGCGGGAGATGTAGTCGTCTATCTTTTCCGGATCGATGTGGCCCGCGTTCTCCAGCACCACGCGCACCTGTTTATCAAAGTGTTCGCGCAGGTCGCACTGCAGAGCCGGCACCGGCTCTCCGCCCAGACTGGACACGATCGCTTCCGCATGGCCAGCCGTCACATGCTTGTAAAGCGTCTCCTCCGGATCCACGCGCACCAGCGGCCCGGAAGAACACGGCCCCATGCACCCGGTCCGCCGCACCAGCACCTTCTTGCCCGAGGCCTCGGCCGCCTTCACCAGCGCGTCGCGCAGCTTGTCCGAACCCTGGCTCGAGCACGCCAGGTCCATGCACACGTTCACCTCGAAATCGAACTTGGCGCTCTCCGCGCGCACGCTCTCTTGTATCTGTTCGAGCTCCTCGATTGTCATTCCACAGCCCACCTTTCCAGTTGCTCGAGCACATGTTCGGCGGTCACTTCGCCCGCTACCTCGTTATCGCACAGCATGACCGGAGCGCGGCTGCATGCGCCCACGCAACGCGCCGTCATCAGGCTGATCTGTGTGTCTGGCGAGGTCTGCCCCGGCACAATCCCCAGCCGCTTTTCAGCCGCGGCCACCAGCTTGTCGGCGCCCTTGATGTAGCAGGCCGTCCCGGCGCAGATGGTGATCGTGTGCTTGCCCGGCGGCTTCAGACTGAAATAGTGGTAAAACGTCGCCACCCCATAGGCCTGGCTCAGCGGCACCCGCAGCGAACCGGCCACAAACCGGATCGCGTCGTCGTCCAGATACCCGAACGAGGATTGCACAGTGTGCAGCGTCTCAATCAGCGCATGGCGGGCGAACCCGTTCTTGCGCATGGTGCCGTTCACGATCTTCCATCGTTTGTCGTCGCTCGGTAGCGGCGGAGGCGTGAATGCTGACAAGGTTCCCTCCCAAATTGGAGGCGCCGCGTGCAGGATCCAGACTGCGGGATCGCCCCGCGCGTTGCCTACGATTGTTTTAGTGGGAAGCGGGACGACAGTCGGTGACAGGGGTCACGAGAGTTTTGGCTTATGTCGTTTTAGATCACCGATTTCGGGGCTACCGCTTTAGAATCTGTGACCTCGATCACTCTCCGAATTTTCTTGTCGTTTCAAATAATTTAGCCTATTGCCGATCTAGCCAAGCGAAGGCAAATGATCGGAGATTCCGAATAGAAAGATGAATCCAATAATGCAGCTGTATGCCGCCCCCGTCCACGCAATCAGGTGATAGAACCGCGGATGATGTCCGCTGGCCCGGAACGCCCCGCCCATCGACGCCGTCATCAGCGCGTTCATCGCCACCAGCCCCACCGCAAACGCCGCCAGCCCCAGCATGCCCCGCGAAGTCCCGCCCAGGTTCGCCGTCAGAAAGAACAGCGCCAGTTGGCTCGGCGTCTCGGCGCCCACTCCGTGCAAAACGCCAATCGTAAACACCGACTTCCCGTTGTACATCCACTGGAACCGTTCCGGCTTCGGCGCTTCGCGATTCCAGATCCGGCGTACCCGCCACGCTATCCAAATCACTCCGTTAATCGCGATTGCCAGCCGGCTTTCGATGCGCCCGTGCGTGTGCCCGTGCACGTCCTTGCGCAGGATGCCCGCCACTACCCCGATGCCCAGCACAATCAGCGTCAACCCGATCAGCCGCTCCGTCCAGTGGTCCAGCCCCTGCGGCAGGCCCATGTGCAGTTCCAGAACCGCCACCCCAAGCGCCGCCACCGTAAACGCGTGTCCCAGCGCATAGGTCATGCCTAACCGCAATCCGCTCCACCAGTTGCGCTGCACCGCCGTTATGTCGGAGATGGCCGCCAGGTGATCGTAATCGAACCCATGGCGTAACCCCAGCAACAGGCAGGAGCCCAGCGCGGCATCGAGTTTCCAGTCGCCGAAGGTTGGTGTCACGAAGCTAAGTATAGATGAGAAACAGTGCATTTGGCTTGGGACCGCGCCCATCGGTCTTCTTACTGTCCGGTTCGCCTCTGAATCCGATAATCCTTGTAGTCGATCGTCACCACGGTCTTTCCAAACAGAAAGCTGTCCGACTCCGCCCGCGCGTGCGTCGCCTCGCCATACCCGTCTATGTCCACATACTGGCGCATCATCTTCGCCGGTCCCGTGAACGTGGAAGAGCTCCGCGACCCTATGCCCTCAAGCCGCACGATCTCGCCATTCTGTGCGTCCACCCACAAGGTTCCTGCCACCAGAAAGGGCTCTTTCCGCCGCGGCGACAGCGCTAGCGCCACGCAATCCCGCCCATCCACTCTCTGAATACCGCCCGGCTTCACCTGCATCGCATAGTTGGCTGTCGTAATCCACGCCCCCTCGCGTACGCCGGGCTCGTTCACGTGCTGCTCATTGTCCAGGATCGCGTGCAACACCAGGTTGCGCATCAGCGCCGAGCCGCTCTCGGAAAGAATCTCGTAACTCTTCCCCGTCTCCTGCTTGTACGTAGTTTTCACGGTCATCTCTGCTACCGGATGCACTTCATCCTTGCTTCTGAACACCGCGTAGTGTTCGCGAACCGTGTACCCCTCAATCCCGTCAACCCGCGCCTTCACCGCCGCATCGACCTTCTGGAGAATCGCCGCGCCCTCCATTTGCTGGCCTGCGCCCGCCATCGTCCCGGCGCATAAAACGCACAAGGATGCGACCGCCCGCGCCACCTTCCATCGCAGCACTCTCATTCTTTGCGAATCTCCTCGCCCTGCCACTCCTTTAGACTATGCTCTCTACGGTTAAGTTATGCTGGACTCCGGTACGAGGCGCGCCGTTGGCCGATAAATCTCAACCAGGTCGAGAACCGCACGAAGTGCTGCCGCAACGGCGCGAAGTGGCCGTTCGCGGCGTCGTGCAGGGTGTCGGCTTCCGCCCCTTCGTCTACCGCCTCGCCTTTGAGGAAGGCCTCGCCGGCTCCATCGGCAATGACACCGACGGCGTCACCATCGAAATCGAAGGCCCTTCCGCCTCGCTCGACTCGTTCCTCGCCCGTCTTCGCTCCGAAGCCCCGCCCCTCTCCCGCATCGACTCCATCTCCGTCCGCGAAGCCAAAGCCACCGGCGAAACCGGCTTCCGCATCGTCGCCAGCGAAGTGTTGGGCCGCGTGTCGACGGGAATCCCAGCCGACGCCGCCACCTGTCCCGACTGCATTCGCGAGCTGCTCTCGCCCGACGACCGCCGCTACCGCTATCCCTTCCTCAACTGCACCAACTGCGGCCCGCGCTACACCATCACCCGCCGCATCCCCTACGACCGCCCGCAAACCTCCATGGCGCGTTTCAAAATGTGCCCCGCCTGCCAGGCCGAGTACGACGACCCCGCCAACCGCCGCTTCCACGCCCAGCCCAACGCCTGCTGGGACTGCGGCCCGCAGCTCGCCCTCGTCAATGCCGACGGCACGTCGATCTCCGCAGCCCCTCCCGTCGCCGAAACCATCTCCCGCCTCGCCGCCGGCCAAATCCTCGCCATCAAAGGCATTGGCGGCTTCCATCTTGCCGTCGACGCCGCCAACGAAGCCGCCGTACTGCGTCTCCGCCAGCGCAAGCACCGTTACGGCAAGCCTCTAGCCGTCATGGTCCGCGACCTCGAAGCCGCCCGTGCAATCTGCGACATCGCCGAAGCGGAAGAAAATCTCCTCACCACCGCCGCGCGCCCCATCGTCCTAGTGCGCAAGCGCGACAACGGCCCCATCGCGCCCTCGGTCGCTCCCGGCATTCCCTGGCTCGGTCTCTTTCTCCCTTACGCTCCCTTGCACCATCTCCTCTTCGCCGATTCGCGCATCCATGCTCTCGTCATGACCTCCGCCAACCTCAGCGAAGAGCCTATCGCCATCGACAACGACGAAGCCCGCGCCCGCCTCGGCGCCATCGCCGACGCCTTCCTCTTGCACAACCGCGAAATCCTCCAGCGCTGCGACGACTCCGTCACCGCCATCGTCGACGGAGCGCCGCAGCTCATTCGCCGCGCCCGCGGATTCGTCCCGCTCGGCGTACCGCTGCCTCTTGACGCTCCACCGCTCCTCGCCGTCGGCGGTCATCTCAAAAATGTCTTCGCCCTCGCCCGCGGCCGTTTCGTCTATCAGAGCCAGCATCTCGGGGACCTCGAAAACCTCACCGGCCTCAATTTTTTTCGCGAGTCCCTCGACCACCTGATGCGCACCTTCGAAATCGAGCCCGAGACCGTGGTTCACGATCTGCACCCCGGCTACCTCTCCACCGAATGGGCTAAACAATGGGCTGCCGAACGCAATCTGCCTCTCATCGCCGTGCAGCATCATCACGCCCACATCGCCGGATGCATGGCCGAGCACGGCATCGAGTCCGCAACCATCGGCCTCTCCCTCGACGGCACCGGCTACGGCACCGACGGGCGCATCTGGGGCGGGGAAGTACTTATCGGCCGGCTCGACAGCTTCGAGCGCTTCGCCCATCTCGACTATGTGCCCATGCCCGGCGGAGAAGCCGCCATCCGCGAGCCCTGGCGCATGGCCCTCGGCCATTTGCATCGTGCCGAATTCGACATCGAGTCTCCGGAAATTCTGAATCTCCTCGGAGCCAAGCAATCCGAAGCCCGCGTCCTCCGCCGCATGATCGAGCGGGGCGTCAACGCTCCGCTCACCTCCAGTTGCGGAAGGCTCTTCGATGCGGTGGCCGCCGTCATCCTGCGGCGCACCCACGTCGATTACGAGGCACAGGCCGCCATCGAGCTTGAAGGCCTCGCGGTGAGCGAGCCCTTCGAGACCAGCGACACATACGCTTATGAACTGGAATTGATCGGGGGCAACTGGCTCGCGCGTGAGCCGGCAAGAATTTCCGCGAGCCCTTTATGGCGCGCCCTGATCCGAGACCTGAACGCCAACGTCCCCAAGCCCCGCATCGCCGCTCGCTTCCACGCCGCCGTCGCCTCGGGTTTCATCCGCGCCGCCATCGAAGCGCGTTTCGCCACCGCCATCACACAAGTGGCACTCTCCGGCGGCTGCATGCACAACCGCCGCCTGGCCCATCTTCTACGCACGGGCCTCGAGTTCGAAGGCTTTCGAGTCTTGCAGCACCGCAACGTCAGCCCCGGAGACGGCGGTCTGAGCTACGGTCAAGCCGCCGTCGCCGCGGCGATTCTCCAAAAGCTGAGAGCTGAGAGCTGAAGGCTGTTTTCACCCCGAAATTCTCACCAGCTCCTGCGCCTCTTCGCGCGGACCCAGTATAGAAATTCGCGGTATCCTTCCCCGCACCATCGCTACCTCGTCGCAGCGATGCAGACGCGGGCAATTCTGGCAGTCCTTGAAGATCTTGTCCGGCAACTCCGACTTGTCTTCAACGCTCCTGAATCCGTACTTGAAAAAGAAATCCGGAATGCGCGTAAACAGGCACACCGACTGGATGCCGTGCTCTTCGGCCTCCTCAATCAGCGATCGCAGAATCCGCCCCCCGGCTCCTTTCCCCTTGCCTTCGGGCTTCACCACGATCGAGCGCACCTCGCACAGATGCGGCCCGTAAAAGTGCAGCGCGCCGCAGCCCACAAACACGCCGCCATCCGATTCAGCCACCGTGAAGTCGCGTATGTTTTCGCAGATCTCCGCAAACGCGCGCTTCAGCAGCGTGCCGTCGGTCGAGAGCGAATTCACCAGGTCGTAAACTTTCGAGGCGTCCTGGAGCAATGCCTTACGCACCAGCATGGACAGCCTCCCCAATTCTGTTTGCCGTCATTTCTGAAATCCGTTTCGCCGCTGCGTCCAGAGCCGTGCGCACCTGTCCGCGCGCGGTTCCTCCCGTCACGTCGTGGCAGTCCAGCGTTGCCGTCAGCGTCACAGCCCTAAAAAAATCCTCGTCGAACTCCGGCCCGAAGGCGCGCAGTTCTTCGAGGGTCAACGCTCCCAATTCGACACCCTTCTCCAGCGCGAATCGCACCGCATTGCCGATCTTTTCGTGCGCGGTGCGGAAGGGAACTCCCTTGTGCACGAGATACGTCGCCGCGGCCATCGCATTCAGATAGCCCGTCTGCGCCGCCTCGCTCATGCGTTCGCGATTGAAGGTAAGCGCCGAGGTAAACCGTGCCACCAGCCTCAGCATCTGCGCAACAAAATCCACTGCAAAGGCCGGTTCCTGCGTCTCCTGCATGTCTTTATTGTAGGCCAGCGGCAGCCCTTTCAGTTCCAGCGTCACCGCCTGTGCCGCTCCATTGATCCGTCCCACCTTGGCGCGAATCAGCTCAGTCAAATCAGGATTCTTCTTCTGCGGCATCGCGCTCGACCCCGTTGAAAACGCCTCCGGCAGGTTTACAAATCCATACTCCGCCGTGGCAAAGAGCGTGATCTCTTCCGCATACCGGCTCAGATGCAATCCAACAAAGGTCAGCGCCTGCAGATATTCGAGAACAAAATCGCGATCGCTCGTCGCATCCATCGAGTTCGCAGTCGGAGCCGTGAATCCAAGCTCCTTCGCCGCAATCGTGCGATCCAGCGCCAGCGTAGCTCCCGCCACCGCGCCCGAGCCCAGCGGACAATAATTCAGCCGCGCCGCGCAATCCCGCAACCGCGTCGCATCGCGCAACGCCATCTCCACATAGGCCAGCAGCCAGTGCGCTTGCAGCACCGGTTCCGCGCGCTGAAGGTGCGTATAGCTCGGCATCACCGCATCGCCGGCATTTCGCGCCTGCGCTATGAGCGCGCCTGCCCATGCGGCTAGGCCTTCGACAACAGATTCAATCTCCGCGCGTACGTACAAGCGCAAATCGGTCGCAATCTGCTCGTTGCGGCTGCGCCCGGTATGCAGCTTCAGTCCCAGCGAACCGATGCGCTCGGCCAGCTTCAACTCCACAAAATGGTGAATGTCCTCGGCAGTCTCGTGATCGCGCACCGCCGCCTTGCCCGCGTCCGTCGAGTGCGCCTCTGCAATTGCATCCAACGCCGCGCGGAGCTCCGCTCCTTCACCTTCGGACAGAATTCCGGCGGCGCAAAGAGCCGATGCATGAGCCTTGCTGGCGGCTATTTCTTGCTTCAACAGCCGCCAGTCGAAAACAATCGACCGCTGCCACGCTTCGAACTCCGCATCCAGCGGCTCACGAAAGCGCCCCGACCACATCTTTGCGGATTGTTGTTCGTTCGACANNGAGCTTGTCGCGGGTGTCGGCGATGTCGAGATTGCGCATGGTGAGTTGGCCGATGCGGTCACGCGGGGAGAATGTGGATTCGGTCTTCTCCATGCTGAGCCGCTCGGGATGAAAAGTGAGGTTAGGCGACTCGGTCGAGAGGATGGAGTAGTCGTTTCCGCGGCGCAGCTCAAGGGTGACTTCGCCGGTGATGGGTTTGGCGACCCAGCGCTGGGCGGATTCACGCAGCATGATGGCCTGCGAATCGAACCAGCGGCCCTGGTAGAGCAGGCGGCCGAGCTTGCGGCCATTGTCCCGGTACTGCTCGATCGTGTCCTCGTTGTGAATGCCGGTGATGAGGCGCTCGTAGGCGATGAAGAGCAGGGCGAGGCCGGGCGCCTCGTAAATGCCGCGGCTCTTGGCCTCGATGATCCTGTTCTCAATCTGATCGGACATGCCCAAGCCATGGCGGCCACCGATGCGATTGGCTTCAAGAAGAAGTTCGACGGGGTCGGCGAATTGGCGGCCGTTGAGGGCGACGGGAAAGCCCTCTTCAAAGCGGACGGCGACCTGTTCGCGCTGGATTTCGACATCGTCGCGCCAGAAGGCCGTGCCCATGATGGGAACGACGATCTTGACGGAAGTAGAAAGCTGCTCCAGGTCTTTTGCTTCGTGGGTTGCGCCGAGCAGGTTGGAGTCGGTGGAGTAGGCCTTCTCGGCGGACATCTTGTAGGAGAAGCCGGAGCGTTGCATGTACGCGGACATCTCCGCGCGGCCGCCGAGCTCGTCAATGAAAGCCGAGTCGAGCCATGGCTTGTAGATCTTGAGGCCGGGATTGACGAGCAGGCCGTAGCGGTAGAAGCGCTCGATATCGTTGCCTTTAAAAGTGGAGCCGTCGCCCCAGATCTGGACGTCGTCCTCCTTCATTGCGGCCACCAGCAAGGTGCCGGTAACGGCGCGGCCGATGGGAGTGGTGTTGAAGTAGGGCACGCCGGCGGTGGTGATGTGGAAGGCGCCGGCCTGGAGCGCGGCGATGCCTTCGCGAACCAGCGGGCCGCGGCAGTCGATGAGGCGGGCCTTTTCGGCGCCGTATTCGAGAGCCGCGCGCGGAATAGCGTCGTAGTCGGCTTCGTCGGGCTGGCCCAGGTTAGCTGTGTAGGCGTAGGGAATTGCGCCCTTCTGCTTCATCCAGTGCAGGGCGGCAGAGGTGTCGAGCCCGCCGGAGAAGGCAATGCCGACTTTCTCCCCCGTGGGCAGCGATTCGAGAATTGCGGACATGCTTGCGAACCTCAAAGAACATCCAGCTTCGATGTTTTGAAAGGGCACGACTTCAGTCGTGCCGTAAGGCGAGCGAAATGATTGTGGGCTTTAGCCCCTGAGGGAATCTAGACTTCGCACGAATGCTCGATCAGAAACTCCCCCACCTAACCAAAAACTCGCGACTGGCAACTGACTACTGAAATTTCTCCACATTCGCGAGGCCGCCGAGCAACAGCAGCAGCACTGCCTTCTGCGCGTGGAGGCGGTTCTCGGCCTGGTCGAAGACGATCGATTGCGGGCTGTCAATCACCGCGTCTGTCACTTCTTCGCCGCGGCGCGCGGGTAGGCAGTGCATGAACACCGCATTCGGCCGCGCCTTCTGCATCAGCGCTTCATTCACCTGGAATGGCCTGAAGATCGGCGCGCGCTTGGTCGACTCATGCTCGAAGCCCATGCTCACGCACACATCGGTGTAGATCGCGTCCGCGCCCTCGGCCGCTGCTTGCGGATCCTGCAGCAGGCGCAATTCGCAGCCGTTGGCCTGTGCGATATCGCGCGCAATGGTGACAATCTCGATGTCGGGCGAGTAGCCGCGCGGCGTGGCGACGGTTACATTTGCGCCAAGTTGCGCGCCGGTGAGCATCAGCGAGTGGCACACGTTGTTGCCGTCGCCGACATAAGTGAAGTTGAGCCCGGCGACGCCGCCGAAGTGCTCCTCGAGGGCCATAAAGTCTGCCAGAGCCTGGCACGGATGCTCGAAATCGGAGAGTGCGTTGATCACCGGCACGCGAGAATTTGCCGCCATTTCGGTGATGGTGTCGTGGGCGTAGGTGCGCAGAACAATGACATCGACCCAGCGCTCAAGATTGCGGGCTACGTCGGCGATGGTTTCGCGCTCGCCCAGCGGCGAGTTGGTCTGGTCCACAAAGATCGCATTGCCGCCCATGGTGTTGATGCCGGTCTCGAAGGCCAGCCGCGTGCGCAGGCTCGCCTTCTCAAACATCAGCACCATTTGCTTGGCGTCCAGTGCATGACGGTACTCGCGCGGATTGCGCTTCACGTCATGACCCAGCTTCATAATCGCGCGCACCTCGGCGCTCTTGAAATCGGCGATTGAGCACAAGTCTTCGCCGGCCAGCCGCGCCGCCGCGGCAAGAATATCGGGGTCCTTCTCCACCGGAACTTCCACGTCCCGGCGTTCCATCGTTTTGCTAACCACGTTGGTGTCCTCCTGCGGATGCAGCTGCACCCTGCCCGGTTGCATATTCGGTAAAGATTTCGTCAAGTGCTGCGATCGCTGTGTCCACATGCGTTTTCTCCAAAATGTAAGGCGGCAAAAACCGCAGCACCGTGTCGCTGGTGCAGTTGATCAGGATATGCCGCTTCAGCATCTGGGCTACCGCCGTCTTGCCAAGCTCCGCGGAATCCAGTTCCGCGGCCACCATCAGCCCCTTGCCGCGCACGTCCACAATTGCGTCATGCTTCTCCTTGAGACCGCGCAACCGCTCCTGGAAGTAGTCGCCCACCGCCGTCGCCTTGGCCAGCAATCCATCCTTCTCGATTGCCTCGATCACCGCAATGGCCACCGCGCAAGCCAGCGGCCCGCCGCCGAATGTCGTCCCATGCATGCCCGGATGAAACGACCGCGCGACCTCCTCCGTGCACAAGACGGCCCCCATTGGAATTCCGCCCGCCAGCGGCTTCGCCAGCGTAGTTATATCCGGCTGAATCCCGTAATGCTGATACGCGCACCATTTGCCCGTGCGCCCCATCCCCGCCTGAATCTCATCTACAATCAGCAGCGCTCCAGTCGAGCTAGCGAGCGCGCGCGCCTCCCTGAAAAACTCCTGCGTCAACGGACGTATGCCGCCCTCGCCCTGAATCGCTTCAAGCAGAATTGCGCAAACTTCATTTGAAAACTTCGCGCGCAGATCGGCCACGTCGCTGAACTTCACAAACTCCACGCCCGGAACCACAGGCCCAAACGGCTCGCGGTACTTGGCCTTATAGGTCGTCGACATCGCGCCGTACGTGCGTCCGTGGAAGCTCTGATCGAGCGCCAGAAACTTCGTCCCAATCTGCTTGCCTTCACTGCGCAGCACGCCCGCATGAGCCCGCGCCAGTTTCAGCGCGCCCTCCCATGCCTCGGTACCCGAATTCGCAAAAAACGCGCGATCCATCCCCGTCCGCTCGGCAAGCCGCAACGCTAACTCCGCCTGCCCTTCGTGGTAGAAGAGGTTCGACGTGTGAATCAGCTTTTTGCTCTGTTCGGCAATCGCATTCACAATCACCGGGTGGTTGCAGCCCAGCGCATTCACGCCTATGCCGCTCAGCAGATCGAGGTACTTCGTACCGTTCTCGTCCGTGATATACACGCCTTCGCCGCCCGTGAACAACACCGGGCTGCGATCGTAGGTTGAAAGCAGAAGCCGCGACTCCGCGGCGCGAATTTGATCCAGTTTTGTCAATTCCATTTCTCCTTAGGCCACCATCACTTCGGTGCCGTGGGCTACGCGAGAGCTGCACAGGTCGGGAAGGGAACCGGCCGCCTCCGCGGGTAAAATCCGTACGCGCTTCACGCCGTTCAATAGTGCCTCGCGGCAGGCGGCCAACTTCGGCAACATGCCGCCGGTAATCACGGCGCTCTTCGCCATCTCCGCAATCTGATCGATGCTCAGCCATCGGAGCACCGCGCCGTTCGCGTCTTTCACGCCCGGCACATCGGTCAAAAATACCAGTGCATCGGCGCCGCACGCAATCGCGCAGGCCGCCGCCATCTCGTCCGCATTAATGTTGTAGTACTCGCCGTCAAATCCAAGCGCCAGCGAACAAAGCACCGGCACGCCGTTCAACTGCCAGATCGCTTCCAGCCAGCGCGGATCGCTGGCCGCAATCTCGCCTACAAATCCAAGATCCGGAGCCGTCAGTTTCTTGCGCGCCCTGAACAGCAATCCATCGCCGCCCGACATGCCCACCGCCGGCTGTCCCAATGCGCCCAGCGCGGCCACCAGCTTTTTGTTCACCTTGCCCGCCAGCACCATCAGCGCCACGTCGCGCGTCTCCGCGTCGGTCACCCGCAGTCCGTTGATGAACTCGCTCTGCTTGCCCAGCGCCTTCAGCGTCTGCGTCAACTGCACGCCGCCGCCATGCACCACGGCCACCTGGTTGCCGTCCCGCACCAGTTCCACTATGGCGCGCGTGCAGCCTTCCAGCAACGCCGGAGTCTCGAGCCCCGCTCCGCCCAGTTTGACGACGTACTTCATTCGCGACCCTCCGCGGCGATTATCATTCGAGACCTTCCGATTCCGGCCAGCCCTGCATCACGTTGAGATTCTGCACGGCCTGCGACGACGCGCCCTTTAATAAATTATCAAGGCAACTCACAATCACCGCGCGCCGTCCGCTCGAGTCGAGTTGGAAGCCGATGTCCGCGTAGCTAGTCCGCACCGCGTGCTGAATCTGCGGCAGCCCGTTCGTATGCAGCCGCACCATCGGGCTCTCCGCAAAGAAACTCCGATAAACATGCATCACGCTCGCCCGCGTCTGGGGCTCATTGAAGCGCACATAAATCGTGGCCAGAATTCCGCGCGGAATCGGCAGCAGGTGCGGCGTAAAAATAATCTCGCTCGATTTGAGGCCGATCTGCTCCAGCAGTTCGCCGGTATGCCGATGCGTAAACACCCCGTACGCGGAAAGATTGTCCGCCGCGTACATAAAGTGCGTCTTCGCCGTCGGCGATTTGCCCGCGCCGCTCACCCCGCTCTTTGCATCGGCCACAATGCCGTGCTCCAGATCCACCAGCCCCGCCGCGACCAGCGGCTTCAGCGGCAAAATCACCGCGGTCGCATAGCATCCGGGATTGGCCACCAACTGCGCGCCGGCAATCGCCGCCCGATGCAGCTCCGGAATCCCATAGACCGCCAGCGCCTGTGTCGCCGAGGACAGCTCGGTGCCGTCGTCTTCAAACGCATACACGGCGCGGTTGGCCGTCTCCGTCAGCCGCCACGCACCGCTCAAGTCAATCACGCGCAGCTCCCGCTCCAGCGCCTCCGGAACCCACTCCCGCGACTGCTCGTGCGGCGTGGCCAGAAACAGAACTTCCACTCCGCGCTCTCTCAGCAGCTCCCACGAAAATGGTTCCTGCTTCAGATCTCCGCTGCCCTTGCTGTCAATCAACTCAGGATGAATCTCTCCCAGCGGAACCCCGCCCCGAGCCACATCCTTTGCCTCCACGCGCCCCGCAAATACCGGCGGCTTGCCCTTCAGCCGGGGATGGTGCAGCAATAGCCTTGCAAGTTCCGCGCCCGCATATCCCGTCACGCCCACAACCGCTGTCTGAACCGTCTCTTTCATGACTCCAGCATCGTCCTTAACCGCGCTTCCACATCTGCCGCCCGCCGCGTGTCGGGGCAAATCACCAGCACCGTATCGTCGCCGGCCACCGTGCCCACTACCTCGGGCCATCCTTCATTGTCCAGAGCCAAGGCAAATGGCTGGGCTCCGCCCTTCACTGTTCCCACCACCACCTGATTCATCGCCTGCCGCACGCGCAGAACGAAGCTCTCAATCATCTCTGCCATCGATGGCGGCCCGTCGTCTTCCTCCGTTGCCGCCGCGCCTGTTCCGCGATGCCCATTCGGCAGCGCATAACCGCTCGGTCCCTTGGAAAGCCGCAACTCGTGAATGTCTCTTGAAAGCGTGGCCTGCGTTACCTCGATGCCGCGCCGCCGCAGCTTGCGCCGCAGCTCGTCCTGGTTGGCCACAGTGGACTTCGCCAGCACTTCCCGTATCGCATCCAGGCGTTGATGTTTCATGGCCGCATCCCCGGAAAAATCAAAGGCGCGGTCCGCGAAGCGGAAACCGCGCTCGTATAAATATACTATAAGTTTGAATAAGTATGCAACTCGCATCTGTCCACGTTTCCGGTATTGTGCCGTTCCTTTCTTGATGCCCGTTTCGCTCTTCGCGCTCCGCGCTGTTACACTCACGTGTGGCCGCGTGTTCTCGCTTTTGCGCTCCCTAATTCAAAGCCCATGACTAACATCGCTCCCATCTCCACCATCAACGACCTCTTTCGCCGCGTTTCCGCGGCCGCCAACCCCCGCGCCGTCCTCTGGCAGGACGAGTTCGGCCGTTGGCAGCCCATCTCCTCCGACCAGATCTATCAGCGCGTCCGCGCGCTCGGAAAGGCATTCCTCGGTTGGGGCGCCAAGAAAGGCGATCGCATCGCCCTGATCGCCGAAAATCGCTGGGAGTGGGCCGTTACCGACTTCGCCGCGCTCGCCATTGGCGCCGCCGATGTCCCCATCTATCCCACTCTCACCGGAGAGCAGACCGCAGCCCTCATCGCCGACGCCGGCTGCCGCATCGCCGTCGTCTCCACCCGCCAGCAGTTTGACAAGCTCAACTCCGTTCGCGATCGCACCGAGCTCGAGCGCATCGTAATCATGGATGCCCCCGCGCCCGAAGGGGCCGTCGCCTTCAGCTCTTTAATCGCAGACGCCGATGCCCGCGGTCCCGAACGCGACCCGGTCTTCGACGCCCTCGTCCAATCCGTCGAGCCCAAGGATCTGGCCACGCTCATCTACACCTCCGGCACCACCGGCGAGCCCAAGGGTGTCTGCCTCACCCACGGAAACATGGCCGCCAACCAGAACGCCGCCCCCGTCGATTTCCCTTTCGACTCCACCGACGCCTGCATCTCGTTTTTGCCCCTCTCCCACGTCACCGCCCGCGCCCTCGATTACGTCATGTACAACTCCGGCGCGCAGGTCGCCTATTGCTCGCAATTCGACAAGCTGCCCCAGGCCATGCGCGAGATCAGGCCCACGGTATTCGTCGGTGTGCCGCGCGTTTTCGAGAAGATTCGCCAGGAGGTCGAGCGCCGGGCTGCCCTGTCGCCAGTCAAGAGACGCCTGCTCGCCTGGGCGGTAGGCGTGGGCGCGGCCCATCGCGACACAGTCTACGATGGCCGCCGGCCCTCCTCGCTGCCGTGGAGGCTGGCCGACAAGCTGGCCTATTCCAAAGTGCGCGAAGCCTTCGGCGGCCGGGTCAAGGTTTTTGTCCCCGGCGGCGCGCCCTTGGGTATCGACACCGCCAAATGGTTCGCTTCGGTCGGGATCGCTCTTTGGGAGGGGTACGGCCTCACTGAAACCTCGCCAGTCATTGCCCTCAATACTCCCATCACACACCGCATGGGCGCCGCCGGCATGCCCTTGCCCAACGTCGAGCTCAAGCTCGCCGAAGATGGCGAACTGCTGGTACGCGGTCCCTCCGTCTTCCTAGGTTACTGGCACAAGCCCGAAGCCAGTGCCGAGTGCTTCGACGCCGAAGGATTCTTCCGCACCGGCGACATCGGCCACATCGACGCCGATGGATTTCTCTACATCACCGACCGGAAAAAAGAACTCCTCAAGACTTCAGGCGGCAAAATGGTTGCCCCCCAGCCCATCGAAAACAAGCTCAAAAACAGCATCCTGATCGCCCAGGCCGCCCTCGTAGGAGACAAGCACAAGTTCATCTCCGCCCTCATCTCTCCAAATTTCGTCGCTCTGGAAGACTGGGCAAAGCACCACGGCATCCAATTCCAATCGCGCGCCGAACTGGTCGCGCATCCCAAGGTCCTTGCGCTCTACGGAGAGATCGTCCGCGAAGTCAACGGAACCCTCGCCAACTTTGAAACCCTCAAGCGCTTCCGCGTCGTCGCCGAAGAGTGGACGCAGGAGTCCGGCGAGCTCACTCCTTCCATGAAGCTCAAGCGCCGCGTCCTTACGGCCCAATACGCGGCGGTGATTGATGCCCTTTATGTGGACGAAGCAACCTCACGAGGCGAATAGGAGAGCCCCATCGTCCCAGCCCCTTGCCGAACAAAAGGCCCTTGTGCCCCAGCTCCTCGAGTCCTCTGAAGAACGGCGCTCCCCAGGCCCCCATCGCCAACAGGCCGCCAAACAGAATGATCGCGTCGATGCTCAGCCGCCCCTCGCGCGACCAGTAGGCATCCGGCTCCAGGTTGAGCCATAGCGCAAACTCATCCAGCGTCAGCGCTGCGCCCACTCCATAGCTCACCGACATCAGCCGGCTGAAAAAAATCGAAATCGGCGTGTGCGAGCGGCCCAGGTCCATCAGCCATCCGTAGCCCACCAGCAGCAGGATCAGGATTCCCCACACCAGGTGGTGAATGTGCATCCCCCGCACCACCACCCACTGGAAATGTCCCTCGTGGTTCACGATCCGGTGCACCAGCATCCGAACCCCGATAAAGGTAATCAGGAAAGATACCGATGCAATGAACATGCGCCGCCGCGGCCGGTCCGGAATCGTTGTCCGAATCAGGAACCCCAGCCGCGTCAGTTGCAGCAGCACCAGCAGAACGATCACAACCAGGCCGACAAAAGCCAGCAGCAGCAGTGCTCCAATTCCAGGCATACCTTTCTATTGAACCACCCCGGCGTCGTGTACCCAAAAGAAAATGCCCAGTTTGGTCCTCATCCGGTATGTGATTCCTAAACCCAACCCCTGCTCTCCCGTGCGCGCGGTCACGATTTCTCTTTACAACCCAGGAGTACACTATCTAAGGCGTCGAAACGGGCCATTTCGCTGTTTTGATCGTCCGCTATCAGAGCAATTTCACGGACGGTGCAATGTCATGGGTGCCCCATCTGGGCGCCCTCTAGGCACCGCGCCTTTGTTTTTGCGGCTAGGGTGGGATAGTACGCGGACCTGCCAACTTTCACGAGGAGATTTTTGAGATGCGAGTTGCTTTGTTGACCGGCGGCGGCGATTGCCCCGGATTGAATGCTGTCATCTATGCCGCTGTTAAGAAGGGCATCAACCACTACGGAGACGAGTTCATTGGCTTCCTCAACGGCTGGCGGGGCGTGCTTGACAACAACTTCATTCCCCTCACCCTTGAAAACATCGATGGCATCCAGTTGACGGGCGGCACCATCCTCCACTCCTCCCGCACCAACGTCAAGAAAATTCCCGGCGGCATCGACAAGGTCCAGGAAGTTCTCAAACTCAACAAGATCGACGCCCTCATCGCCCTCGGCGGAGACGACACCCAGTCCGTCACCCTGTTCCTCAGCGAGCACGGCGTGCATTCCGTCGGCGTGCCCAAGACCATCGACAACGACATCAGCGGCACCGACCAGACCTTCGGCTTCGACACCGCCGTCATGATCGCCACCGAGGCGGTCGACCGCATCCACACCACCGCCGACTCCCACAACCGCGTCGTCGTGATTGAAGTCATGGGCCGCGACGCCGGCTGGATCGCCTATGCCTCCGGCGTCGCCGGCGGCGCTCACGTCATCCTCGTTCCTGAAAAGGAAATCGACATCGATCATGTCTGCGCCCTGCTCAAGTACAACTACGATCACGGCAAGCATTACGGCGTCGTCGTTGTCGCCGAAGGCTGCCACCTGCCTGAAGTCGGCCAGGTCATCGGCAATGCCGAGGTCGATTCATTCGGTCACGCCCGCCTCTCCGGCATCGGCGAAGCCCTCTCCGAGCTTATTGAGAAGAAGACCGGCTTTGAGACCCGCTCCGTCAACCTCGGCCACACCCAGCGCGGCGGCGTACCCACCGCCTTCGACCGCATCCTCGGCCAGCGTTACGGCCTTCATGCCATCGACATGGTCCACGACAAGAAGTGGGGCCGCATCGCTGTCCTCCACGGCACCGACATCACCGATATCACCATCAAGGAAGCCATCGCCACCAACCGCCGCCTCGACCAGCGCTTCTTCGACGTTATCGCCGACCTCGAAGCCAAGGTGTAGGCAGGAACTCCGGGTGCCCCAGGTCCCGTTCTTGGGGCCTGGGATTCCCCCCCAAAACCCGCCAACCTGCCAACTTGCCAATGTGCCCGCAGCGCACGCCAACTCGCGAATGATTAAACCTGTCGATTTGCCAACCTCGGTCCCCCACCAAGGCCTCCGCGCCCCATATCTGCCTCACAAATGACCTCCCCCCCAGTCTCAGGCGCGCAGGAGCATAACCCAATGTTATTTTGTTTTGGATTTCGATAAGAATTGGTTATAGCGAAAAAGTCGCTTGGCAAGCAGTCAGATCGACTGCACCGGCAGCAGCGTCAGGTCGTCCACCAATCCCACTTCCTTCTGTACGAAGGGCTCGCCGTAGCGCACGCCGGCCAGTAGTCCATAGTGGCGCGCCTCGGCAAAGGTGCGCTCTCGAATCTCCTCTTCCGGGACAAAAAGGCCGCCGCCCGCCGCCTGGTTCGCATACTGCGATCGATATGCCATCAGAGACTGATGACGCTGCTCGATGAAAGGCGTAATATCCACGATGAAACTCGGCCGCACATCGGCATAAAGGCTTGCGTAGACAATCTTGAAAGGGCGATGCGGCGCTGCCCCGGTATTCCACCCCAGCGACGAAGACCCGTCGCCGGGGACCCCGGTATCCACCTTCGCCAGCCCGGAGAGAAAGCAGGCGTCATAGCCAAGCGTCCCTGCCACGGCGTGATCCGGGTGGCGCGCCTGCCAGTAAGGCAGAATCACGACGCGCGGCCGCAGTTGCCGCAACACGCGCGCAATCTCAATTCGATTTTCGAGAGTATTCTGGAGGGCGCCGTCCGGCAAGCTCAGCGCCTGCCGCCAACCCACGCCCAGAAGCTTCGCCGCATCAGCGGCTTCTGCGGCCCGTTCCTTGGCGCTGCCGCGGGTGCCGGCCTCGCCCTGGGTTAGGTCCAGAATCGCTGTGCGCAGCCCCCGCGCAGCCATCCGCAGCAGCGTCCCGCCGCAGGTCTGTTCCACATCGTCCCGATGGGCGGCGATGGCCAGAACATCGGCCCCTTCAAAATCGGCTCTGCAGTCGGCAGCCACGTCGGGCATCTCCGTCACTGCATCAGTAAACGGTGTTGTCGGTGTCCGTCACAGCGTCCATATAGGCCACATCGTAGGCCGTGCCGGTCACCGTAACATACTGGTTGTCAATCGACGACCCGTCTACAGTTGAGTTGATGTAAACCTGGCCTCCCTGCACCGAGTAAATCTTGTGCAGGCCTGTAACCGCGGCAATGCCGGTTCCATCGCCAATATAGGGCTCAAGCAGAACCACCTGGCTGGTGGACGTGTTGTACATCGTCAGACAGCCGTAAGGCTGTTCGTTGTAGAACCGCTCGCCCTGGTTGCACTTGGTCATCGCAATCCAAAGCGTATTGTCGTCCGCCTGCAAGATGCGGCTCACGGCGCCCGGCATCCCATCGCTGATCGAGACCGGATTCGGCGAACTGCCCGTTGACGGGACAACCGTATTGTTGGTCAGATTCACCACCGTCATGAAGCCGCCAAAGTAGCCATCGGGCATCAACCGCTGCCCCACAACATACATCGTCGACGTTGTCACCAACGCGTTGCTGGCGCCCCCCGGAATCCGAATCGTCGTCATTGGCACGGCGGGCGGCCTGGCGCAGGGAGCAGCGTTACAGGGCAGCAGCCCCGACTGCTGACCCTGAGGAAAGATAAGCGGCGCCACAGGCAACAGGGTGATCGACGAGGTGGTTCCCCCGCACTCGGGCCCGCAGTTCAGCACATAGGCGGTGCTGCCGTCGGCCGAGAAGACCGCCTTGACCGGCCGGTCGAACACCAGTGGCGCACCGTAGAAGTTGCCAGTCGCGTCCACCGCGTCGGGGCTCTGCGCCTGGAACAGGCACCAGCCGGGCCCGGTCTGCGGTTCGCAGTCCACCGCGGCCTTGGGCCAGGTGCTTGGGCCCCCGGAATAATTTAACGACTGAGCGGTCGTCAGTTGGCGAGGATAGTAGGCGTAATTCGAATTCTGCACGAAGGCCAGCGCCATGGTGCCGCCGGGGTTTACGCTCACCCGATAAATTCCCGGAAGGCCCAGTGGATAGGAACTGCCGTTCCCTCGATTCGCGATGGTAAGCACGTGCGAACCCTGGCTGGCCGCAAATACGTAGTTCCCATTGCGGGTCATGAAGATACTGGAAGAAAGACCATTCAATCCGGAAACGGAGCCCGTGGCCTTTTCCGTCTGGTAATTGGCTATCGTCAGGGTGCCGTCTCCCGAGCCGTAAATCGCGCCCATCTGTTCCTCGGGCATGCTCTGAATGCTGATCGGCAGTGCGCCGCTGAAGCCGGACACCGAGTACGCGGGCGGTTGGCCGGTGTAGCCGCTGCGGATGTCATAGTAAGCATCCACGATCTCCAGTGCGCCTTTTGTAATGGCGCTGGGGTTCTGGATTGCGATGAGAACACGGTTGCTTATTCCGCTGGGGGGAAGGAGGCGGCCGTCAAAATAGGTGGTCTTGCCACAACCTGCCAGCCCGGCTGCTACCGCAAAGGCGGCGCTGGCGCATATCCAAAGACTTCTCTTCTTCAAAATCCCTTACCTCAATCGATAGCGCGGAACCTGCCGCGGATGATGGCATTTCAAGGGGCGAACCGCCCTCAAGTGTTTTGGCCAGGGTCCACAATGCATCCAGGACACCCCCAAAATCGGTGTCTTCTGGCCCGTTACTGCCCAGCTTATGACTACCGAAGTATAACAAAGCAGGCCACTGCTCTGGCGCGGTTGGCTGCCGTGACTTAGCATGACTAGAGAATGACCCAGTTTGCCGATGTCCTCGCTGACCGCCCCCTGCTCGCCGACGGCGCCATGGGTACCGTGCTCTATGCCCGCGGCATCTTCATAAACCGCTGCTACGACGAGTTGAATCTCTCCGATCCCGGTCTCATCCTTTCCGTCCACGAGGAGTATCTGCTGGCCGGCGCGGAGATTCTTGAAACCAACACCTTTGGCGCCAACCGCATGAGGCTCGCCCGCCACGGCCTGGCCGACAAGCTCACGGAGATCAACGCTGCCGGGGTCAGGCTGGCCCGCCAGGCCGTTGCCCGCCTCAAAGAAAAGCAGGATTCCGAGGCCTGGGTCGCTGGTTCCGTGGGCCCGCTCGGGGTGCGTCTGGAGCCGCTCGGAAAGACCGGCCTGGATGAAGCACGATCCGCCTTTGCCGAGCAGATTCGCATCCTTGCGGAAGGCGGTCCCAACGCCGGCCCCAACGCCGGCCCCAACGCCGGTGTCGACCTCCTGATTATCGAAACGATGCCCGCGCTCAACGAAGCTCGCGTGGCTCTTGAAGCGGCCCGTGCCGTCGCTCCTCACCTGCCCGTGCTGGTCATGGTCACCGTGGACGACGAGATCAACTGCCTTGACGGCTCTTCGCCCCAGCAGGCTGCGGCTCTGCTCACCGAGTGGGGCGCCAGCGCTGTCGGCGTCAATTGCTCCACCGGCCCAACCACGGTGCTCACCGCGGTTGAAGCCATGCGCCCTGCAACTGCGCTGCCGCTGGCCGCCATGCCCAACGCCGGAATGCCGCGCGCCGTCGAGGGCCGCAACATCTACCTCTGTTCGCCCGAGTACATGGCCAGCTTCGCCCGCAAGGCCATCGCCGCCGGCGTACAGATCGTCGGCGGCTGCTGCGGAACCACTCCCAACCATATTCGGGCCATGCGCTCGGCCATCCGTGCCATCGAGCGCGACCAGGATGAGCAGGCCCACCTCGCGAGTTCCGGTGTCGCTCCGGTCCCGAACCCCGAAACCCCGCCCGAGCCGCTCGAGGCGCGCTCCCGCCTCGGCTCGCTGATCGCCAAAGGCAAGTTCGTCACCCTGGCGGAGATCGTGCCCCCCAAAGGCATCGATTGCTCCAAGGAGATTGAAGGCGCAGGCCTGCTGGCGCAACTGGGCGTCCACGCCATCAACGTGTACGATTCGCCTCACGCCTCGGCGCGCATGAGCGCGCAGAGCCTCTGCATTCAGATTCAACAGAATCACGGTATTGAGACAATCCTCAACTACATCTGCCGCGACCGGAATATCTTCTCCATTCAGGCGGATCTGCTGGGTGCTTCGTCCATCGGCCTGCGCAACATCCTCTGCCTTACTGGCGATCCCATCAAACTGGGCAATTATCCTGACGCGACTGAAGTGTTTGACGTTGACTCCATCGGTCTGGTCAACATCGCCCAGCGCCTTAACCACGGGCTTGACATCGGCGCCAACTCCATCGGCGCCAGCACCAACTTTACCGTGGGCGTGGCCGCCAACCCCGGCGCGCCCGACATTGAAAATGAGTTGCGCCGCTTTGCCTATAAGGTAGAGGCCGGCGCGGAGTACGCCATCACGCGCCCGGTCTTCGATCTGCGCCTGCTGGAAAATTTCCTTGAACGCATCCAGGCCCACCGCATTCCCGTCATCGCCAGCATCTGGCCGCTCACCAGCCTGCGCAATGCCGAGTACATGAAGAACGACCTGCGCCTCTTCATGCCCGAGGAAATCATGCTGCGCATGGCCCAGGCCGATACTCCGGACGCCGCCCGCGCAGAGGGCATCGAGATTGCCCAGGAGATGCTGGAGGCGGTGCGTCCCTATGTCCAGGGCATCCAGGTCAGCGCCCCCTTCGGCCTTTACAACGTGGCCGCCGAAGTCATCGCCAGCGTGCTGCCCCGCGGCGCCAACCCCATGGAGTAACGGAAATGCCTTCCTTTGAAGAATCGATCAAAAAGCTCGAAACCATCGTCGATAAACTGGAAAAGGGCGACCTGGCTCTGGAAGAATCCCTCCAGCTCTTTGAGGAAGGCGTAGGCCTTTCGGCAGCCTGCAAGCAGGAACTCGACGCCGCCGAAGGCAAGGTGCAGGCGCTGGTCAAGCAGCGAGACGGCTCGCTCAAACCCGAGACCTTCCTCACCGAAAAGCCGTTCTAGAAATCTGCCCGGAATCTATATCCTTCAACGAATGATTGCTACACAGCTTCTTGGAGCCTCCTCATCTTGGATTCGCGACAAGGGTCCCGCGTTTGCAGTTTCTCCGTCGGCATCTGACTTCGGAACGCATCCGAGGTGCACGGCATCTCTGCCAGGAGGGCGAATGCGCACCACCCTGCCCACTCTTTCTGCATACCTTGAGACATTCCGCTGCATCGGCTCCGACTGCGAAGACACCTGTTGCCAGGGATGGAACGTCCCGATCGATCGAATTACCTACGAAAAGTGCCAAAATCTGCCTGCAAGCCCACTCGCCACGCTAATCTCCGCGAGCCTCACCAAGTGCGAATCCAGCGCACCCTCGAAAACAGCTACTGGCGTTCAAGCCAAAACCGGCAATGCCACTCCTTTCGCACAGATCCGCATCGACGGCGCAGACCATTGCCCACTGCTCACCGGCGATCGGCTGTGCCGCGTCCATGCCGAACTCGGCGAGCAGATGCTCTCCTACGCTTGCTCGACCTATCCGCGCATTGTGCACGAATTTGGCGGCCTCAAGGAAACCGCTCTTGCCCTGTCCTGTCCGGAAGCCGCGCGGTTCGTTTTGCTGAATCCCTGCCTGCCGATTCCAAACCTGAAAGCACCTGAAACGCAATCCCCGCGGCAGTCTACCCCGGCCCCGGCTCTTGATCCGTTCGTTGCCGCGCTCGAACAAGGCAACGCGGAGGATGGCGCTAAACCGCTTCCACCGGATTTCATTGCCATCCGTGAGTCCGTACTGGAACTGGTGCGATTGCGCTCCTACCCGCTCTGGCAGCGCATGTTTCTCCTTGGCCTCTTGTGCCGGCGGCTTGACTCCATCGCTCGCGGCGAGTTGAAGCGCAGCGTCCCAGGGTTTCTGGCCGACTTCAAAACGGCGGTCTCGACCGGGTCGTTGCGCCCCGCCATGGAAACGCTGCCCGTGGACCGCGCTGCCCAGTTGGATGTGGTGCTGCGGCTGGCAGGATTGATGCTTCACCGTTCCCATGTCAGTCCCCGCTTCGCCGAGTGCATTCAAGCCTTTACCGCCGGCATCGGAAACGGTCCTGGCGCCACGCTGGAAACCCTGACCAGGCAGTACACGCGCGCCCACGAGTTCTCCTTCGAGCCTTTTTTCGAGCGCCATCCCCACGTCCTGGAGAACTACCTCGTCAACACCATCGTCCGCTGCCAGTTCCCGTTTGGGCGCGAAGGAATGGAAGTTGGAGCTGAGCCGCAGCGGGCGCGGGAGTTTGCCAAGCTCACCGCTCAGTTCGCGCTGATCAGGGGCCTTCTGATTGGCGTGGCCGGCTTCCATGGTGCTTCATTTTCAACCGCGCACGTGGTGGCCGTGGTGCAGCCTGCGGCAAAGCACTTCGAGCACCATCCCGAGTTCCTCAAGCTGTCCTTCGAGCTGCTGTTGGAGAGTCAGATGGACGGCGCAAGAGGGATGGCGATTCTGCTCAGCAACGCGGAACAGAAGCCAGCCACATCCGTCCTGCCAGACATTCGCGTGCCCAGTCCCTATCAAAACAGGCCAGTAGCCAGACAGGAAGTTTAGCCTTAATACTGTTCACTTAACGAAAGTTGTGGCATTCTGTATGGGACAAAGACAGGAGGCCGCAGATGGCGCGTACGGTTGCCCAACTCCCTCCGGGTGCCCGGATCACGGACTACATCAGCCTTGGCGTAATAACCAAAACGTTTCCTTTCTCCAGCATTGGGCCTGTGCTTTCGAACACAGGGAAGTCCAGCATTCGTCAGCGCGACCTGCCGGCTCAGGTGGTT
>PLOG01000033.1 GCA_003142935.1 Acidobacteriaceae bacterium | reverse complement strand
GACGGAATGCCAGCACCTGCTTGTAACGCTGAAGCGCCTCTTCATAGCGCCCCATCATGGTCAGCGCGTGGCCCAGGCCCATGGATGCGGCGATCAGCGCCGGCTTGCGGCGGAGCGCAAGATCGAACTCCCGAATTGCCGCCTCGGGACGGCCCAAAGCAAGCATCAGCTCGCCCAGACCTGTCCGGGCCAGCGCGTTCATGCCGTCCAGGCGGATGGCCTGCCCGTAGGCGCGCTCAGCCTCTTCGCTGCGGCTGACGGCCTTGAGCGCCTGGCCCAGCGCGACCCAGGCCGTGCCCATCTGGGGCGCGGCGGCCACAGCGGCCTCGGCCATCTTGACCGCCGCAGCGGACTGGCGGCTGGCCAGCGCCACCAGGCTCATGCCCACCAGCGCCTTCGGATCACATGGGTTCTGCTCCAACATGCGCTGGTANNGGCCGGTCAGCTCTCGTGGAAGACTCGCCTCGTTTGTCTGCATCGTCATTGTGGCGTGGGAAATCGGCCTGAAACAGCTCCTGCGCGCAAGATAGGCGCGCGAACCGTCAGGCCAGTCACCCTCATTTGAAAGCTAGGCCGGTTGCGGCGCCTACTCAACCGGAATACGCCCGGAACACGCGAATTGCGGCGTGAGCTTTCCCGTTTTTAGGCAGGTCCGGTTTCGGGAGTGAGTTCCTGGCGTGCGGGAGCTGACGGCTTCAGTTGGTGATCGCTGCGCTCGATTCGATACCGTACTCGAGCGGCAAGGCTCAAGAAAAATGTGATTGATTCTCGTGATTTTGGCTCCAAAGAGGCCCCAAAACTGCTAATAACAGGTCAAAAACGATGAGAAATGTTTACCGATAAGCCAATAGGTAGATATTTCAAGTGGTTCATTCGCAGGCGCTTACATGGAACTCGTGGCTGGGAAAGCGGCTCCCACAGGTGGGAGGGGGTGGGGTACACGATTTTTGGCTGGATTTTGAACTCCGCATTGCCCTGGTGGAGGCTTTGCGTACAGACATCATGCGCTCGTGGGGCCTAATTCTCTGCACGGACCAGCACCCCTGCGGTGGGGCCAGATGGCGCTTGCGCACCAGAGAGTTCGTGGTCTCCCACCCTTTCGCCAAGTGCGCGAGAGGATGGGGCACGCGACCTTCGCCCCATCCTCATGCCAACGCACTGTTGAGCCGAACAAAAAGTTTCTCAAATCTCTCTACATCTGACGTTCCAAGCGATGCAGCGGTCAGTTTGGTCAAAAGCTCTTGGGCAACGCGATAATGGTTGAACCCTCCGTCATGCAGGAGGTTAATATTTTCTTTCTTCAGCCATTGGTTGATGCGCTCAACCATTCTCGGATGTTTGGGGAGCTTGCTCGGAGTCAATGCGTTGCCGCCCAATTCTTTGGCGTATGCAGAGTTGAATGCCTCAAGATACAGCGCCTCCGGGAACAAATCCTCGAGGTCGGTTTCAATGTTATCCGGGGTGCGAAAGAGCGAGTAATCTAGCACACGTTTACGTTCAATTAGCTTTTGACGGACGGTGCTTTCGAGTCCTTGGTGGGGTTTGCTAGCGCGATCGTGTAGCACCACGAGGTGCAGTTTGTTCGCTCCCAACAGAGCGATAAAAGTCGAGAGTTTGTCGAGCCCGCCTACGGGCACAAAGATACCCTCTGCTAGGCCTTTCTTCCCGAGCTGTTCAAGTAGTGAGGACATGTGAAGCAACAAGATCAGATCGGCCGGTCCCTCGACGAGAACATTCTTGTCGGCAATAAAGAGGTTTTGGGCAACCGAGTAGCCTAAGGCGGCCTGCAAGGGGAAAAGACTATCCTCGCTCGATCCTTGCAGCTCTCCAGTAACCGTCGTTCCCTTCTTGGGGTGGTCCTCTACTACCCGAACCCTATCGAGATGATCGCTCTGCACCATAAATGGTGAGTGCGTCGTGTAGATTATCTGTCTGTCTTTTGAGAGCGTATCGATATATATCAGGAAATCCTTCTGGGCAAGTGCGTGTAGGCTCAGCCCTGGCTCGTCGAGGAGTAGCACGACGTCTTTCTCTGTTCCCAACCTGTTTTCGATGGCCGAGAACCATACCATAAAACTGAAGAACCAAATGAACCCCTTGCTGCGCTGGTCGAAGGGAACGCTCACACCGTGGCGGAGATTCTTAACTCGGATGTATAGATTCTTCCCGCTGTTAAATGGTGGCTGATCCTTCGGGTCTGCCTTGACATCGAATTCTACAGCAAGCGTTGGCGCGCCGGGTGAATCTTGATTCTGTTTCCAGAACTCGAACACCTGCCGGGTGATCGTAAGACCGATTGCCTCCAGCTTGGCCTTGGAGTTCTCATACCCTTCTTCACTCGTTAGGTCCTGGAGGGTGATCCCAGCCAGATCGAATAGACCCAATGCCGTCTCGTCGGCTTCTGATAACTGATTATTGCTCTTGCGTTGGTTCAAGCTTTCTAGGTTAATCTTTCCTTGGAGTAGCCTGTAATCGTCAAAATAGAGAAATTGCGGGAGCGCACCGGACAGGTATTCGTTCCAGATATGCCAGTCTACGAAACCCCATCCGTTGGGAGCTTTAGAAAGTCTGGATCGCCACTCTTTGGCGAAGACGTTTAGTGTGCTGTCTGCGGGTAACTGCAATGCTTCGATTTTCCCGATGACTTCGTCGATTCGAGTTTCTTGGGCAAAGACTTCATCAGCGTGTTCGAGAGCATCGAGCGGTTTCTTGAGCGCTGCGAGTGCGGCAGGTTTATCAAAGGTGAATCCGATCGAATTGCTGTTTCCGTAATGTGTGGTTCGCGTAAATGAGTGGCCCTCGGGAAGGACCTTGGAGCCGTTAAAAACCTCATTGTTAATCTTTTCCGCCATCTCTTTCGAAAGGGCGAATGTCAACTCAACAACATTTTGATATTCCTTCGCTTCGTGCCGCGGCCTATATTGAACGTAGTCCTTTCGTGGATAGTCAAAAACAAGGTCGAAACTGGCGCTTCCGAGCGGAAGAGCCTTGTTCAGCGCTTCTAGGAATGCGGTCTTGCCGGATTCGTTCTTTCCGACGAGCACAGTTACGTTTCCGGCAACTTCGACCGGGGACGAATCCTCAATAGACTTGTATTTCCAGACGTGAGCCTTCGTGAGTTTTAGCACCGTTGTGCCATCCTTTCAACTTCAGTCAGGATTGGCAAGGATTATAGCAAACCATTGCGGATATTGCCCCTGAGTTTTCCGGCGCGGGGTATTCGATGATGGGGTTTCGCTGGTCGGACGAATGAACGGTCCCACATCTACCGGCAGAGAACGCCGGTAGACATGGGGCACCCCGAGGTTGGGTTTTGAGGCTGAATCAATCAGTGCGGTATTACCAGCAGCCCGCTTTCCAGCAGCTTCTCCGTCAGCCGGTCGATGGCTTGGGGAAACTTGTAGGAGATGGTGCGGACCGCCATCCCCAACAAACTGGCGGCTTCGGCCTGGGTATACTCCTGCAGAATGATGCGGCTGAGCATCATGCGGTCGAGCGAACCCAACTGGTTCAGGCACTTTTCCACGTCGAGGACGAAGATCACCGCGTCCTCGAAGGTGCGAATGGGGCGGCTGGAACACCACCCCCTGGCGATCGGGTCGCCCAGTATGTTGGGCGCCCTGCCCACCTGCATCGACGCGTAGAGGTAGCGCCTCAACAGGCTCTCCGTATGCTTGC
>PLOG01000126.1:7027-19057 GCA_003142935.1 Acidobacteriaceae bacterium | reverse complement strand
CACGCCCAGCGCCTGCTGCCCATCGAGGAGCTGTTGAGTGGCGCAGCCTCGGGTGCCGGCGCCCGCCCACCCGCTGCGCACAGCGCGCCTCGCGCCTCTTTGAGCCCAGCCCCAGCGCGCACACAAGCCGCGCCGCCGCCCGCTTCCTCCATTTCGCCCTTTGCGCCCAGCAGTTGGAGTTCAACACCGAGCGTCAAGCAGAGCACCGTGCCCTTCGCCACGGCGGAAGCTCCCGGAAGCGCGCATCGTGAACCCACTGCCTTCCCTGCCGCGTCAACGTCGCCGCTCAGCTACGGTTCCACCGCCACGCTCACCGAAGGCGCGCTCGCCAAGGCTCCTGAAACTTCAGCACCGCCGTCCGCACCCACCATTGACGCACTGCGCCACGCCATCGGCAGCTCACTCGTTCATGCCGGCCACGACTCTGCGGCGCAACTGCTCGGCTCCGGAACATGGTTGCTCGATACCGCCAGTTTGCGCATCGAAGTACCTGGAGTCGGCAAAAAGATGCTCACCCTTACGGTGAATGCCGCGGCCGAGAAAATCATCCGACAGGAACTTCAACGCCTGGGCGCTCCGTCGCGCTTCATGGTTGTTCCCGGAGAAGGCGCCGCCCAACCCTCCGCACCCATAGCCGCGCCACTGGCCGGCAGCATTCAGGAAGCCGCGCTCGCCAACCCCCTGGTGCAGCGGGCGCAGGAGATATTCAAGGCAGAGGTCCGCAGCGTAGTCGATCTCCGCCAGAAATGAACTTGAGCAACCTCCACCGTAGTTGGTTTTTTGAAAAGTTGATGTCTTGAAAGGGAACGAATTCAGAACTTGCCGAAAAATCACATCTGAGGGAGGCGGGAGTTCCAACCCCGCATGAAGCCGGCAAATTCACTGCGGGCTTTAAAAGCTGCGGAAAACTTGGTCTTGGCACAAAACCTCAAGGCTTTGTATCAGGGCACGACTTCAGTCGTGCCGCAGATGTCGCAAAATGAACGTGGGCTTTAGCCCCTGAGGGCCGCTCTTCTGGACTTCGTAGGAGAAAAACTAATGATCAACCCCCTGAAAATCTCGGATATGCTTTCTCAGGCCAGCCACATGCAGGAAGAAGTGCAGCGCAAGCTGGGCGAGACGGTCGTCGAGGCATCCAGCGGAGGCGGCGCCGTCACCGCCACCATGAACGGCAAAAAGCAACTCCTCAAGCTGCACATCGATCCCTCGGCAGTCATCGGCCTCACCAGCGGCCAGCCCGACGTCGAAATGCTTGAAGACCTGATCCTCGCCGCCGTCAACCAAGCCGGGCGCAAGGCCGACGAAGCCATCCAATCCAGCGTGCAAGGCATGTTAGGCGGCCTGAAAATTCCCGGCCTCACCTGAAGATCGCATCGTCGGCGGAACTTGCTCCCGGAGGGAGCCGTCGAGAATAGCCCAGGGGAAGTCTGCTGCAGCGGACGCAGCCCTGGGAAAGCTCCGTAGAACTTCCTCGCGGAGCCAGCGTAGAGGAGGCAACTAAATTGTCACGCTATGCCGAGCCCATGGCCCGGCTCATTGAAGAGTTGAAGAAGCTCCCCGGCGTGGGCACCAAGAGCGCCCAGCGCTTCGCCTTCCACATTCTCCGCTCCACGGACGATGATGCCGCGGCCCTCGCCGAAGCCGTGCGCGGCCTCAAGGAAAGCCTGCGCCTCTGCTCCATCTGCAACAACGTCACCGACGTCGATCCCTGTGCCTACTGCGCCAGCCCCACCCGCAACCAGCGCCTCGTCTGCGTCGTTGAGGAGCCCACAAACATTGAGTCCGTGGAACGCACCCGCGCCTTCCAGGGCATCTACCACGTGCTCCACGGAACCCTTTCGCCCCTCCACGGCGTAGGCCCGGAGCAATTGCGCGCCGGCACACTCGTCGCCCGCGTCGAGCGCGGCGAAATCGACGAAGTCATTCTCGCCACCAGTCCCACGCTCGAAGGCGAAGCCACGGCCAACTGGCTCGCCTCCGCACTGCGCGGCTTCCCCGTCCGCATCACCCGCATCGCCACTGGAGTCCCCGCCGGCAGCGACATCGAATACGCCGACGAAGTCACCATGGCCCGCGCCCTCGAAGGCAGAAGAGAAGTCTAGTGTCCTGACTCGAAAGTTCGTTTCACAAATCGAATGGTCAAGTCCTGAAGAGCTCCATCGTCCCAGGAATCACCCGTGCATTGAACATGGTGCCGTCGCACAAATCCGCTAACTTGCTAACTTGCTAGTTCCGCGAAGCGGAAGCCAACTTGCCATTTTTCAAGAAACCTCGGCTGAGAACCCATCCTTGCGCGGCCCTTGGCGCAAGGATGCGATCGCATGAACGTCCTCCTTGCAGAGAATTACCGCGTTCCGGTGCAGAATGATGGTATGAGCCTGCTCCAACTGCCGATGCCGTTTCAGCCCCATTTCCGGCCGGAATTTCCCGCACACAACATGAGGGGAGGGTACCCCCCATTCGACGACCTTCTTTTTCAACCCTCCAGCCATGCAAGTAGCTTGTTTTTAGCCACTTGTAAAATCTACATATTCACTAACCGGTAAACACGACACTCTCTTTTTCCCCGTTTTTGGCCCAAAAGACGCACTTTTAGAGCAAAAAAAGCCGCCTCGAAGGCAGGAGAGGGCATCCACTGTGCCCTCCATGACTTCACAAAGACGGCTCTCGAATACCCACTTCGACCGGCCCCAAAAACGGCCGCGCAAGAAAAGGGGCGGGAAAAACCCGAGGGTTCGTCCCGCCCGCTCATGGGCGGGGAGGCCGCCTCTTTGAAGATTTATTTGCCCATCTTGTCGAGCGCCAGATTCAGCTCCAGCACGTTGACGCGCGGCTCGCCCAGCAGACCCAGAGTGCGGCCAGTGGTCTCTTGCTCGATGAGCGCGTGCACTTGGGTCTCCGTCAACCCGCGCGCCTTGGCCACGCGCGGCGCCTGGTAGTACGCATTGTCGGGAGTGATATCGGGATCGAGCCCCGAACCTGAAGTCGTCACCATGTCGATGGGAACCGGCTTGCCGGGGTTTTGCGCGGCCAGCTTATCGATGTCGCCCTGAATGCGCTGCACCAGCTTGGCGCTCGACTGGGCAAGATTCGACCCGCCCGAAGATGTGGCGTCGTAGCCGTTGCCCGCCGCTGAAGGGCGCGGATGAAAGTATTTGTCCGAAGTAAAACTCTGCGCCAGCAGTTCGGAGCCGATAACCTGGCCGTCCTTCAGAATCAGGCTTCCCGCGGCCTTGTGTGGAAACATCACGGCGGCGACGCCGGTAACCACAAGAGGATAGCCAATGCCCAACAGAACCGCGGTCACGAGCGTGAACAGAATCGATGTCTTCCAAACGGATTGCACGGTGAATCTCCTTTAAGTACGGCCCTCAGGGGCTAAAGCCCTCGTCATTTGTTGCCAATCTCATGTACGGGCTAAAGCCCGTACCCTTCAGTCCCGGCGGGTAATTACACTACGCCAGATGCAGCGCTACCAGAAGCACGTCGATGGCCTTGATGCCGATGAAAGGCACAATGATTCCGCCCACGCCATAGATCAGCAAGTTGTTGCGCAACAGGATTTCGGCGGCCTTGGGCTCGTACTTCACGCCCTTCAGCGCCAGCGGAATCAGCGCCACGATAATGATCGCGTTGAAGATCACCGCCGACAGAATTGCCGAATGCGGCGAATGCAGGTCCATGATGTTGAGCACCTGCAGAACCGGGAACACGCCGGCGAACATCGCGGGGATGATAGCGAAGTATTTGGCCACATCGTTGGCGATGGAGAAAGTAGTGAGAGCCCCGCGCGTCATAAGGAGCTGCTTGCCAATTTCGACAATCTCGATCAGCTTGGTGGGATTCGAATCCAGGTCCACCATGTTGCCGGCTTCTTTCGCCGCCTGCGTGCCGGAGTTCATGGCNNCCGTCGCCGGTCATGGCCACCAGTTTGCCCTTGGCTTGCTCGCGCTTGATCAGGTCCATCTTGTCTTTGGGCTTGGCCTCGGCAAGAAAGTCGTCCACGCCGGCTTCGCGCGCGATCACTGCGGCGGTGAGTGGATTGTCGCCCGTAATCATGATGGTGCGAATGCCCATCGCGCGCAGCCGGGCGAGACGATCCTTGAGGCCGCCCTTGACGATGTCCTTGAGGTAAATCACGCCCAGGGCCGCCGAGTTTTCCGCCACCACCAGCGGCGTGCCGCCGGCGCGGGCAATCTCTTCTACCTGGTCGCGAACCTTCGCCGGCAGCCCAGTTCCCTGCTCTTCAAGGAACCGCGCAATCGCGTCCACAGAGCCTTTGCGAATGCGCGTGCCCGGCAGGTTCACGCCGCTCATGCGGGTCTGCGCGGTGAAGGGAACGAACTCCACATGCATGTTTTCCAGGTCGCGCCCGCGAAGGTTGTACTTTTCCTTGGCCAGCACAACAATCGATCGTCCCTCCGGCGTTTCGTCGGAGAGCGAAGCCAGTTGCGCGGCGTTGGCCAGCCGCTCCTGGCTCACATCCGGAGCAGGGAAGAACTCCGTAGCCTGGCGATTGCCGAGCGTAATGGTTCCGGTCTTATCCAGCAGCAGCGTGTTCACGTCGCCCGCGGCCTCAACCGCGCGGCCGCTCATCGCCAGCACGTTGTACTGCACCAGCCGATCCATGCCGGCAATGCCGATGGCCGAAAGCAGCCCGCCGATGGTGGTGGGGATAAGGCACACCAGCAGCGATACCAGCACGAAGATGGTCTGCGGCGCTTTGGAATACATCGAGAAGGGCTGCAGCGTCACCACCGCGAGCAGGAACACGATGGTGAGCCCGGAAAGCAGGATGCTCAGCGCGATCTCGTTGGGAGTCTTCTGCCGCGATGCGCCTTCGACCAGCGCAATCATGCGGTCCAAAAAGGTTTCGCCGGGGTTAGAGGTGATCTTGACCTTAATCCAATCCGACAGCACTTTCGTCCCGCCGGTAACGGCCGAGCGGTCGCCGCCGGCCTCGCGAATCACAGGCGCCGACTCACCGGTAATGGCCGACTCGTCCACCGAGGCCACGCCCTCGATCACTTCGCCGTCGCCCGCGATGTAGTGGTTGGCTTCAACGTAGATAATGTCGCCGGCACGAAGCAGGCCGCTCGCGATCTCCTCAAAGCCGCCGTCGGCAGTGTACCGTTTCGCAATCGTCTCGCCCTTGGCCTTGCGCAATGTGTCGGCCTGGGCCTTGCCGCGTCCCTCGGCCATGGCTTCGGCAAAGTTCGCGAACAGCACGGTGAACCACAGCCACAGGGTGATCTGGAGGTTGAACGCAAAACCCGGCCGGTTGTGAACGGTGTTGTCGATCAGCAGCGCAGTGGTGAGCACGCTGCCCACTTCCACCACAAACATCACCGGGTTCTTCACCATGCCGCGCGGATCGAGCTTGCGCACCGAATCCAGCAGCGCCTGGGCCATGATTTCCGTGTTCCAAAGACTTTTTTTCTCAGCCATGACAGTCCGTTTCGCCTTTTCCTGATGCGTTTCCTGGTTCGTTTCCTTGTGCGGTATCGGTTAGAAGAGTTGGCCCGCATGCAACTGCAGGTGCTCCAGAATCGGTCCCAGGCTCAAGGCCGGGAAGAAGGTAAGAGCGCCGAGCAACAGAATCACGCCCACCAGCAATGCCGCGAACAGAGCCGTATTCACTGGAAATGTTCCCGGCGAGGGCGGCACGCTTTTCTTCTGGGCAAGATTGCCGGCCAGCGCAATCACGGGAACCATCATCAGCAGGCGTCCGCAGAGCATGTCAAAACCCAGCACCACGTTGTACCACCAGGTGTTGGCATTCAGGCCCGCAAAAGCGGAACCGTTGTTCCCCGCCCCCGATGTGAAGGCGTAGAGGATTTCCGTGAGCCCGTGCGGCCCTGCGTTGTTCAGGCTTGAAAGCCCAATGGTTGGCGACATCACGAAGATAGCGGTGAGTGTGAGAATGATCAGCGGGAAGATGAGCACGTAAAGCATGGACATCTTCACGTCGTAGGACTCGATCTTCTTGCCCAGGTACTCCGGGGTTCGCCCCACCATCAGGCCCGCGATAAAGACCGAAAGCACCACGAAGATGAGGACCGCATACAAGCCGGAACCCACGCCGCCAAAGACCAGTTCGCCAAGCATGATGTTGGTGAGCACCACCATGCCGCCCAGCGGAGTGAAGCTGTCGTGCATTCCATTGACCGCGCCGCAACTGGCATCGGTGGTGATGGTGGCAAACAGCGAGCTTTCGGCAATGCCGTTGCGCACTTCCTTGCCTTCCATGTTGCCTCCGGGCGCGGTTGCGGTCATCGTCTGTTGAGCGCCGTGAATGAGCGGATGCGGCTGCGACTCGGCCCAATACACGGCTGCGAATCCGGCCGCAAACAACACGAACATGGCCGCGAACACCGCCCAGCCGTGGCCCGGCGAACCGGTCATCCGCCCCAGCGTATAAGTGAGCCCGGCGGGAATGATGAAGATCGACAGGATCTGCAGGAAGTTCGAGAATGGTGTCGGATTCTCGTACGGATGCGCGCTGTTGGCGTTGAAGAAGCCGCCTCCGTTGGTGCCCAGCATCTTGATGGCTTCCTGCGAAGCCACCGGGCCCTGTCCGATGGTCTGGGTCTGCGCCGGTTGCTCCAGCGGGTGAGCCACCGTATAAGCACTCAGATTCTGGGGAACGCCCTGGCCAACCAGCAGCAGCGCATAGATGAACGACGCCGGCAGCAAGACGTAAAGCAGCGTGCGCGTCATGTCCACCCAGAAGTTGCCGATGGTGTTCGAAGTGGTGCGCTTGATGCCGCGGATCAGCGCAACCGCCACCACGATACCCACGGCTCCCGACCAGAAGTTGTGAGTCGCCAGGCCCGCCATCTCGGTCAGATAGCTCATCGTCGACTCGGGCGTGTACGACTGCCAGTTGGTATTGGTCGTAAAGCTGGCCGCGGTGTTAAACGCCAGGTCGGGACCAACGGCGGCCAGCGACTGCGGGTTCCAGGGCAGATAAGCCTGCAAACGCTCAATGCCGTAGGTCAGAAGCATGGATGCGGCCGAGAAGCCCAGCACGGCATACGCATACTCTCGCCAGTTCATTTCCTTGTTCGAGGTCACGCCGCAGAGCTTGTAGATCAGCCGCTCGAACGGGCGCAGAACCGGGTCCAGCCAGGTCCGCTCCCCTTCAAGAACACGGGCCAGATAAACGCCCACCGGACGAACCGTCGCCAGCAGGACGAGCGAGTAGATGGCAAACTGCAACCAGCCATTGGCAGACATTTCAGAATTTCTCCGGATAAAGCAGGGTGAGGGTCAGATAACCCAGCAGAAGAACGGAAAGCACAAGCGCGATGAGAGTGACGAAGTCAATTTGCATTGGGTTACCTCAACTTCTGGCATGCCTTGACGTAGAGAAACGCCACGGCAAAGAAAACAACGGTGAACAGCAACATCACAACATCCTGCATTCGAAGTCCCTCATCCCTCAGTTTCAGCTCAAGCCTGTGTCGAACCGTATTACGCAGCACAGGATGTGCGTTTCGCTCGTTTCCACAGGGTCGGAATCCGTAAGGAAATGAGCGCATCCGCTTCCTGCACAAGCACGATTCTGGCTCGTGTCAGCTTTGAGTATCGAAAAGATTTCCTAAATAAACCGTAAGGGGCTGGAAGATTCGGCAAGAATCTTCGCAAATTCAAGAGCCAAGGGACCGCGAAACCTTCCACCGTTGCGGATCTGAGTTCTTACTCCTCGTTCCCGCTCCAACCCTCGGGGATAAACCGGTAGCCCACCCACGGCTCGGTCTGGATGTACTGTTTCCCCGTCTCTGCCTCGAGTTTCTTGCGCACCTGCCCCACAAACACGCGCAAATACTCCGGCTGATGGGCCGATTGCGCTCCCCACACCGCCGTCAGCAGCACGCGGTGCGTCATCACCTTCCCTGGATTGCGGGCCAGGTGAAACAGCAAATCGAACTCCTTCGGGGTCAGGTGGATTCCTTTGCCCTGCAAAGTAACGGTGTGATTGCTCGAGTCGACCACAAAATCGCCGGCTTCGATGGCCGAAGTAGTGCGCTCCGGAGCACGGCGCAGGTGAGCCCGCACACGCGCCAGCAGTTCTTGAATCCCGAAGGGCTTGGTCACGTAGTCGTCCGCGCCCGCATCCAGCGCCTCCACCTTTGAGCGCTCGTGCTCGCGTACTGACAACACCAGCACCGGCGTTGCGCCCTGCATACGGATCGCGCGCGTGACTTCGACTCCGCTTAACCCCGGCATCATCAGGTCGGTAATGACCAGGTCCGGCGCCCACTCCTTGAAGGTTCGAAGTCCCTCCTCCGGATCGTTGGCGGTGCGCACGTCGAATCCCTGCGCGGAGAGCGAGGCCCGCAGCACCCGCGTAATCTGCGGTTCGTCGTCAATCACTAGAATTCTTCCCGGCATGGCTTCCTTCTTCCAACCGAAGATTACACCACCGGGGAAGGCGGAATATCATTTCTGTGATGAAGTTCACGGAAGGACTCTCCGATTCGCGAGGGATTGTTCATTGGATCGTGGCCACCGCGATCGCTTCGCTTGCCACGTTTGCGCTGGTGTCGCTCCATGCCAACTCCACCACCGCGGGCATGGTTTTTCTAGCCCTCGTGGTCTGGGCTGCTACTCAGGCCGGGTTCACTCTATCACTTTATATCGCGGCCTTTTGCGCACTCTCGTTCGATTACTTCTTCCTGCCGCCTTATCGCACTTTGCGGCTTGCCGGCGCGCAGCAATGGGTAGATATGCTCACCTTCGCGGCCAGTTCGCTTGTGGTAAGCCGGGTGGCGGAGCGGGCGCGCCGCCAGACTCTCCAGGCAGAACAGAGGCGAACTGACGTCGAGCGGCTCTACGAACTGAGCCAGGAGCTGATCCTCTACGAAGACGCCGAAGTTCTCATTCGCGACTTGCCTCGTCTCATCGACCGCATCTTTTCCCTCGATGGGGTCGTTCTCTATGTCGCCGAGCGCGACCAGTTCTACGCCTCAACCTCCGAACTGCCCATGAGCATTCAAGCCAGCCTGCGCGCCATGACACAGGGCTCCAACCCCACACTTGCCATTCCAGGCGATCTCACGGCGCGACCCTTGATGCTGGGAATGCGTCCGGTCGGCGCAATCGCGTGGCGGCCGGACGAGCTCACGCGCGAGGTTTCAACCGCCGTAAGCGCCCAGGTGGCTACCGTCATTGCACGCTCCGTCGCCATTGAGGCCTCTGCGCGCGCGGAAGCCGCCCGCGAGGGAGAGCGCCTGCGCACTGCGCTCACTGACTCGCTGACCCACGAATTGCGCACGCCGCTCACCTCCATCCGCGCCGCGGCCACAACTCTGCTCGAGGCCGGAGACCTGGACGAGGCCGGCCGCCGCGACATGGTCTCCATCATTGACGAAGAGGCTGCGCGCCTGGATTCGCTTATTGGCGATGCCGTTGAAATGGCGGAGATCGATGCCCACGCCGTCCAGGTGCATCTGGCTCCGCAGCATCCAAGCGCGCTGCTCGATCAGGCCGTCGAAGAATCGCGGAAGACGCTTTCCGCGCACCGCGTAACCATCGCACCGCAAGCGCCGGGAGAGCCGGACCAGCCTGCCCAGCCTGTATGGTTCGATCCCCATCTGCTCGACCGCGTGCTGCGCCATCTGCTCGAGAACGCCGCGGCCTATACGCCTCCGGGAAGCCGCGTGACTCTCAGCAGCCGGCGAACCGGCGACCGCCTTGAGTTCTGCGTGGAGGACGATGGCCCCGGAATCGACACCTCCGACCTGCCACTGATCTTTGAGAAGTTTTACCGCGGCAAGCGCAGAAAGACCACCGCCAAAGGCTCCGGAATGGGCCTGGCCATCGTTCGCGCCATCCTCGCCGCGCACGGCGGCGGCATAGAAGCCTCAAGCGTCGCGGGCCGCGGCGCCAAATTTCGTTTCTGGGTGCCCTTGATCGAGAAAGAACCGGGGATTAAAGGCTGAGCCGGCTTTTCAGGCCGGAGGTGTTTCCTTAATTCGGCTCCTCGCTCCAATCGCAAGCAATTTCGCAACGTTGCTTCGAGCTTTCCTCGGCCCACTCCAGCAGCCGCGCAACCCGCCACGCAGCCAATGCTGAAACCGGCGCATCGCCTTTTCCAAGCAGCGCATCGCGGACTGCGGCGTAGTAGAGCCGGTAGTCGCCGGGAACGGGCTCAACGGGATGCGTGACCATGCCGCCATCCACATCCACCGCCAGCGTTCCCCAGGCAGCGGGCGGTTCCTGGCCCCATGGGCCGCCGCCGATACGGGTCACTCGGCTCAGCGCAGCCTCCTGCGGATCGACGCCGCACTTCACATAGTTGCCCTTGGTGCCGCGCAGATGATAGCGGGGCCGCTCCAGCGCGGAGAGAGTGTTTGCGGACACCATCACAGTGAATCCTGGATAACGAAGCCGCAGGGTGAAGCAGTCGTTGGCGCCCTCGCCGTCGTGTTCGCGCTTCACCTCGGCATCCACCGCCTCCGGGTTTCCGAACAGCACCAGCGGCTGATCGGCGAGATGGGTTCCCAGGTCGAGCAGAAGGCCGCCTTGCGCCGGATCGTTCTTCCACGGCATCCGGGCCGACGGTGCGGGACGCCAGCGGTCCATGGTGGCCTCGAAGTAAACGAGTCGCCCCAGCGATCCGTCTTGCAATAGCTTCCGCAGGGTCAGGAAATCGCCCTCGAAACGCCGGTTATGGAACGGCGCAAGCATCGTGCCTCGACCCGCCGCCAGCTTCATCAGCTCGGCGATCTCGGCCGACGAAACGCACATAGGCTTGTCGACGACGACGTGTTTCCCTGCTTCGATGGCCTCACGGGCGTATTCGAAATGGCTATCGTTGGGCGTGGTGACGACAATCAGATCCAGCGAGGAGTCGGCCAGCATATCGTCAAGCGTGCGGTAAGTGGTGATGCCGGGATACCGCTCGGCGGCGTGGTTGGTGGTGCGCTCGACAACGGCAGCTAGCTCCAACCCCTCGACGGAAGAAAGCAGCGGAGCGTGAAAGACGCGGCCACCCAAGCCGAAACCTATTAATCCCGCACGAATCATCTTGTACCCTCAAAGCCGGAATCGTAATTCGCACAATTCCCACTAACCTTCAAGCTTAAACCGCGTCTCCGCGAGCCTGTAAAGCCGTCGCCACACCAGCCTGTTCATCGTCACCACCATCACTGAAATCATGATCGTCGCCAGCAGCAGCAGGGCAAATTTGCCGCTGTCGGTCGCCGCATCGATCTGCGCGCCCAGCCCGATCGTCTCCAGCGTCCGGTCCTTCACATGCGAATACTCCGCCATCACCGACGCATTCCACGCCCCGCCTGAAGCCGTCACCATCCCGGTGATGAGATATGGAAAGATGCCGGGAAGAATAAGCTTGGTCCATCGTTGCCAGCGCGTGAAGTGAAAGAGTTCGGAGACTTCGCGCAGGTCGGAAGGAATCGACATCGCTCCCGCAATCACGTTGAAAAGGATGTACCACTGCGTTCCCAGCAGCATCAGCGCGATGGAGCCGATGCCGAGGCCGCCGCCGATCTTCACTAGTCCGATCAGCAGGATGGGGAAGAACGCCGTAGCCGGAACCGATGCCAGCACCTGCGCCAGCGGCTGCACAATGCGGGCAAGCCGGGGGTTAAGCCCGATGGCGACGCCGACCGGAATCGTCCACGCCGCGGAAATGAGCAGCGATGCGTTAACCCGCAAAAACGTGGCCACCGCGCCCTCCAGCAGCAGGCGCAGCTCCGGCCAGGTTACGGTGCTCAGCATGTAGGCGGCCTGCGCTGTCCCCCAGCATGCAACCCCCAGCGCTGCCAGGCACAGCGCCCACAGCGCAATGGAACCTCCGCCGCGCTCCGCCTGGTCCAGAGAATGCACGACATGGTTTTCCCTCCTTTGCGCCATGCGCTTCGAGATGGGCTCATCCAGCCGCGCAAATATCCTCCCCGGGAGCGTACTGAACAGGTTCGACCTGCGCAGCATGGTGAGAATCGGAGACGTGACACGCTCTGAAGATTCCACCTGCTCGAACTTGAATTTGTCGCTCCAGGC
>PLOG01000126.1:0-6946 GCA_003142935.1 Acidobacteriaceae bacterium | reverse complement strand
CGCTGCCAGCCGGAGTAGCGGTAGACGCGCGTGGCCTCCACCATCTCCCTGGGAATGCTCTTCAGCGAGGAATAAAAACTGAAGGCGAGATTCCACACCTGTCCCGTAAAAATCAGCAGGATCACGCCCATCTCGATCCCCATCTGGTGGCCGGGAACCAGCGCCACCATGGCCAGCACCACCGGAGGCAAAAAGCTCAGCACCGGAATCGATTGCAGAATGTCGAGCACCGCAACCATCCATGGCTCGAGCCGCGGATTGTACGCCGCAATGTATCCGTAACTGATGGCGAAGACCAGGCTCAGCAGGTACGCAATCGACATTCGTACAATCGAGTAAAACGCATACAGCGGCAACGCGCCGATGGAATTTGAAATCGGAACCACCGGGACGGGTTTGCCAAGCCAGTAAACGCCGGTGCCGATAACGGCCACAAAGACCGACAACGCAAAAATCGCCACAGCCAGGTCCATGAGAAAGGACCACGAGCGGGCGGTGACAAGCGTGCGGGCGAGCGGGTGCTGGATCTTCACTCGCCGTCCTCGCTGTTATGGGCGTCTCCGTCATTCTTCTCGGCAATTTCTTCCTCAGCCGCATCGGGCAGCACAAACCGGCGGCGGGAGGCGTCGAAATCGAACAGTTCCGCATAGCGGCCCCACGTTACCGCGGTTTCCATCTGTCGCAGAGACTCCTCTTCGCTGAACTGCTCATCGAGCATGTCGAGGAAGAAGTCTTCCGGAACCGTGTGGTCGCTCTTGGCATCCAAAGCCCGGCGAATCTGGCGCAGCAGCAAAACATTCTCGACCGCCGCGTCGCGGAACAATTCCTTTTGCCGCAGGATTTCAGAGTTGGCAAACTCCGTCCCGCTCGGCGTGATGGCCGCGTCGCCTTCTTCCACTTTGAGGAATCCAAGCAGTTGCGCGGCATCCACAATCGGTAGCAGATCGTCGATCTCGAACGCCAGGTCGTCGGCCAAGTGGTAGATGTCGTCGCGGCCGCCCTTGTCGAGCAGCAATTCAAGCAGGCCGGCCACGCCGCCGGGGCGCGCATGGGGCAACATCTGGTAGTGCATCTGCCGCTGATCGCGCGGCCGCGGTTCGGCTTGCTGGTCGGGCGCCTCCGCGGGCACGACGTCGGGTCTGGTGAGAACCTTGTAAATGTAGTCCACCAACTGCGTAAAGGCCTCCGACTTGCGGTCCCGCGGATGCGCAAGCTGCACCCGGAAATCGGTGCGGATATGCCCCGGATTGCGCCCCAGAACCACGATGCGATCGGCAAGCAGCACTGCTTCTTCAATGTTGTGGGTCACCAGGAATACGGCCTTTGTGGGCATGGTCTTCTTGGCCCACAGCTCAAGCAGTTCGCTGCGCAGATTCTCCGCAGTCAGCACGTCCAGCGCCGAGAAAGGCTCGTCCATAAACAGCACTTCGGGTTCCACCACCAGTGCGCGCGCGAAACCCACCCGCTGCTTCATGCCTCCCGATAATTCTTTGGGGTAGGCGGCTTCAAATCCGTCCAACCCCACCGTATCCAGCATCTTCATGCTGCGCGCGTGGCGCTCTTCCTGGTCCACGCCTCGGGCCTGGAGCGGAGCTTCCACATTTTCAAGCACCGTGAGCCATGGAAACAGCGCAAAACTCTGGAAGACGATTGAGACATTGGTCTCGGCTCCGGCGATCGGCGCCTCGTGCCAAAGCACCTTGCCGGCTGTGGGCGTCGAGAGCCCGGTCAACATGCGCAGCATCGTCGACTTGCCGGAGCCCGAGGGTCCCAGCAAGGCGAGAATCTCTCCCGGCAGAATACTCAAATCGGTCGCCGAGATCACTTGAATGCGGTTCTGACTCGGCTGCGTGTAATATTTTTCAACCTTCTCGGCACGAATGATCGCGCCTGGGGCCGGAGCCGAGGACTGGGTCAGGTTAGAGGCGGTAGCTTCCTGCATAATCTGTTCTCGCATAGGTTCGGCTGTCCAAGTGGTGGCCGGACGTCGTTCCTTGAGGATAAGTTTTGCTTATTGCGTGCAGATGAATGGCCATCCGGCTGAGCACGATTCAGCCATCGTAACCGGGTTACGGTTTTCCCCGGTGCTACTTGTCCGTGGCTGGGATCAACTGCCGGAAAGAATTTCCCACTCCGAGAGTATCATTAAGAAAGGCGTCTAATCTGGAAGATACGTCTTCCCCGATCACCGCTGAGCCGCGCCGCCCTGAGAGCCCAACCCTACCGAATCGATTGAGTGCGCAGGAGATTATGCCCGAAACGAAGACCAAACCCAAAGTTCTGGTAGTTGACGACGAACGTGTTATTGCAGATACGCTTTCCATGATCCTGAACCAGAGCGGGTTTGAGGCTCGCGCGGTTTATTCCGGGGAAGGTGCGCTCGAGATGGCACATTCGTTTGAGCCCGACATGCTCATCTCCGACGTCATCATGGCCGATTTGAATGGGATCGATGCGGCCATCCGCATTCGCGCCCTGCTGCCGGGCATTAAGATCCTGCTCTTTTCCGGGCAGGCTGCCACGGCCGATCTGCTTGAAATAGCCCGTGCCCAGGGCTACGAGTTTGAGATCCTCGCCAAGCCGGTCCATCCCCAGGATCTCGTCAGCAGGCTACGCGCCTAGTTGAGCAAACGAAGCGTTGAAGTGCGAAGGCGAAACATTCCGGCGAATAGAGCCGGCTTCGATGTGACCTAAGAGCGGGGTAAGTTCCTAGCGAAGAACGAGGCGTTTTCCGCCGCTCGCTCGCCATTGCGCGGCCTCTATGTCTATGGGGACCCGGGACCTGGGGCACCCCAATTCTTTGGTAAGTCTGCTTTCCTGAGCACCCTGCCACCTGCACAGGGACCTTCGAATACAGAGCAGAAATGGATTATACAATGGCGCAAATAGGGAGATTTCGATGAAGCGTATCCTTGTTACAGGATCTTCGGGTCTAATTGGATCCGAAGTATGTCTTTATTTTGCCGGTGAAGGCTGGGAGATCCACGGGATTGACAATAATCAACGCGCTGTGTTCTTCGGACCGAAGGGGGATACACGCTGGAATCAGCGCCGGCTCGAGCGCATGATTGTGGGTTTTGTCCATCATGAGCTGGATATTCGTGACCGCCAGGGAATACTGGACATCTTGAAGCAGGTCAGGCCTGATGCCATTGTTCACACGGCGGCACAGCCAAGCCACGACCTCGCCGCTTCGATTCCGTTTGATGACTTCGATACCAACGCGGTGGGCACCTTGAATCTGCTCGAGGCGGTGCGCCAGTACGCGCCCGAATCGCCCTTCGCATCGATGTCAACGAACAAGGTTTACGGCGATGCGCCGAATGAACTACCGCTCAAGGAGCTTGAAACCCGCTGGGAGTATGCCGACGAGGCTTACTGGAATGGCATTCCAGAGACGTTCCGGATCGACCAGTCGAAACACTCGATCTTCGGCGCCTCAAAGGTTGCCTGCGACGTGATGGTGCAGGAGTATGGCCGCTACTTTGGCATGCCCACCTGTGCGTTGCGCGGCGGCTGTCTCACCGGGCCCAGTCACTCAGGGGTCGAGTTACACGGATTCCTGAGTTACCTGATCAAGTGCAACGTGACAGGAACGAAATACAACGTCTACGGATACAAGGGCAAACAGGTGCGCGATAATATCCACTCACTCGATGTTGCGCGTTTTATCGCAGCGTTTATTACCAAGCCCCGGGCCGGAGAGGTTTATAACATCGGGGGAGGGCGCTCGAACAGTTGCTCCATTCTGGAAGCCTTTGCGAAGATAGCCGCTATCTCAGGAAAATCGATGGTCTACGAGTATCAGGAACAGAACCGCACGGGTGACCATATCTGCTATATTAGCGATCTGCGGAAGATGAAGGAGCATTTCCCGGGGTGGGATATTCGGAAATCGCTCGACGACATCTTCTTGGAAATCTACGCCTCGTGGGCAGATAGGGCGAAGACAGCCGAATGAAAGGCAGGACAAACTTACCGCGGCGACTCACACGCAATCCTGACCATCTATTGACGTTCCGCCGGATCGCAGCAGAGACGCCCCAAATTTGTTGTTAGAGTGGTATGAGAAAGACAACAACTCACGATCCAGAACGGGGAACAACCGATAGTCTTATGCGAACAATCGCCGGTATCAGCGAATCACGGCCTCGCGTTTGGTAAAGGCTTAGCGGCATGAAGATCCTCATCTCAGGGGTGTGCGGTTTTGTGGGCAGCCACTTGGCTCGCTATCTCCTGGAGTCTCACGAAGGAATCGAGATCGTGGGACTCGACAATCTCGCCCGCCAGGGAAGCGAAACCAACCGGCTTTCGCTCAAGCGCCTTGGTGTGAACTTGGTGCATGGCGACCTCCGGATGGCCAGCGATGTAGACGCCCTTCCCGCCGTGGATTGGGCGATCGACGCTGCGGCGCAGCCTAGCGTCCTAGCGGGCCGCGACGGCAAAACCAGCGCGCGCCAGCTCCTCGAACACAATCTTCTCGGCACCATCAATCTGCTCGAATTCTGCCGCAACTCGCGCGCCGGCCTCATTTTGATAAGCACCAGCCGGGTTTATTCCATCCCGGTGCTGGCAAAGTTGCCTCTGATTGCGAAGCAGGGAAGATACGAACTCGACGCGTCGCGCCCTTGGCCGCCGGCAGTCAGTGCGGCCGGCCTCACTGAAGCCTTTAGCACCGAGGCGCCCATCTCGCTCTACGGCGCCACCAAGCTGGCTTCGGAGCAGCTGGCACAGGAGTATTCTGCTGGTTTCGGTGTCCCAGTGTGGATCAATCGCTGCGGAGTGCTGGCTGGAGCGGGCCAGTTCGGCACCGCCGAACAAGGGATCTTTTCTTACTGGCTCCATGCTCATGCCGCGCGGCGGACGTTGCGGTATCTCGGCTTCGGCGCCCACGGCTATCAGGTCAGGGACGCATTACATCCGCGCGATCTGGCACGGCTGGTCGATATGCAGTTGCGTAACCCTGGGCAGGGCGGGCTGCAGAATGTCTCTGGCGGGCAGGAAAACTCGATGTCGTTGGCCCAGCTCACGGCCTGGTGCAACGAGCGCTTCGGCGCCCTCCCGCCGTTAGCTGACGGCTCCGATCGCCCTTACGACGTTCCCTGGTTGATACTGGATTTGGGTCGGGTTCGGAACGCCTTCGACTGGCGGCCCAGCATCGGCATCAACGCGATTCTTGAAGAGATCGCCGCTCATGTTGCCGCAAATCCCGGTTGGCTGGAGAGGTGCGGCGCATGAAGAGTCCGGCGCCGTTGACTGCGGCTGAAGAACTCAAGCTGCTCTCCGTTGTCATCCCGGCGCGGGACGAAGAGGGTTGCATTGCGTCGACTGTTGAGCACCTGCACGTCGAGCTTCGCCTAAACAATGTTCCACACGAAATCATCGTGGTGGACGACGGAAGTACCGATCGAACGGCGGAAATCGTGACTCGGCTCAGCCAGAGTATTCCACAGGCGCGCTTGCTTTCGAAGGGACAGCCGCATGGCTTCGGACATGCCATCACTGCCGGGCTTATGGAAATCAAGGGCGATGCTGCCGTGGTAATGATGGCCGATGAGTCGGACGATTGCCGCGATGTGGTTCGCTATTGGAAGAAGCTAAACGAGGGATGGGATGCTGTTTTCGGCTCCCGCTTTTTGAAAGGCGGTGGCGTAATTGATTATCCCTGGATCAAGCTGCGGCTGAACCGATTCGCTAATCTGTTTATCCGGATGCTTTTTGGCATTTCGCTCAACGACACCACGAATGCCTTCAAGGCGTATCGGTGCACCGTGATCAAGGGCTGCATGCCGATGCTCTCGGCGCATTTCAATCTCACGGTCGAGCTTCCGCTCAAAACGATCATCCGCGGATATTCGTGGACCACGATTCCCATTACCTGGCGCAACCGCAGAACGGGTGAGGCCAAGCTGAAAATCCAGGAGATGGGTAGCCGGTACCTCTTCATCTGCCTCTATCTGTGGCTGGAGAAACACCTGAGCCGCGGCGATTACAAAAGGAAAGATACCTGAGCCTCCACTAAACCCAAAACGTTTCGTGTCGCGATCAGGGAAGACCTGCATCGTTCCGGCACCGATTGCACATTCTTGCTCAATCGCCACCTGAAGACGACCCGGCGGCAGAAACATCGTCCCGCATATTGGACATTCCGGACGGCAGCCTCAATTTGAGCCAGTCTGGCAGACTGTAAACAAAGAGGTACAATACCCGCGTAGCGCTGGGGGCAACTCGCCAGTTTGAAGCGGCTGGATTGGAACGAAGCCACTGGAGCACGGCAACGCCAATTCGGACGATCTTCCGCGATGCGTTCGAGCACGCTGGCTTGCCGTACTTTCATCCGCATAGTTTGCGAAATACGCTGGCCCAGCTCGGTGAGCAAAACTGCCAATCGCCGGAAGCGTTCAAGGCGGGAGCCAGAACCTTGGCCATGAACAGGTACTCACCACCCTTATGAGCTATGACAAGGTGACAACTGAGCGGCAGGGTGAAATTATCCGGGGAATCGGTGTACCCAAACCATCAACCCAGCCCACTGTGGACGACTTCGCGGAAGCTTTCCTCAGAAAAATACAGAGTGCGGGTGTGGCCCTCCCGATTGCGCGGTAGCACCTTCACGCTAAGCAGCAGTGCCACCAAAGAGCAACACCTTGCTCCCTCGCTGAGTGCGTTCCAGAAAATCAGCCCAGTCCCGCATCATCTTAGCGCGCGGCTCCAGGTAGAGAGCATGGTTATAAGCGGCGCTCACTGCATTCCGGGGAGCGTGGGCAAGCTGCAATTCGATATGCTCATGCGCGTAACCCTGCTCATGCAGGATGGTGGAAGCCAGACCACGGAAGCCATGGCCAGTCATGCGGCCCAGGCGGTCAAGTTTCCAGACAATGAGCGTGTCGCCGTCCTCGAATGCCTTGAGGCAACGGAGCAGTGCAGGGCGCTTGGTCGTGGCTCC
>PLOG01000051.1 GCA_003142935.1 Acidobacteriaceae bacterium | reverse complement strand
CTTTGCCGGAGGTCCTTACTTGAACGCGTGAATGTCGATGGCAAAAAAAAACAGTCAAAGTTGTGGAAATCACGGATAGAGACTGCCTCAACACCCTCGTCAGCACCCTCGATTTGAAGGTGCTGATAAGGGAGCTGAGAGTTGCGACAATGGGCAAGCCGGTTCACTGCCAAAGTTGACACGAGGTTAGCCCAGCATACTTCGGGAACTAAGGGCGTCCAGTGCGGAATGGCGATGCAGGCAGTCCCGCCTTGTTAAATAAATTGCATACGGGATCGTCCAACCAGCCGTAGCGCGCTTGTGTGGGTCTTGGGACAGCGGGACTGGAAAGGACTACGGTCGTTCCGCGAATTGTAGACACAGCAGGAACGAATCTCCCATCAGGCCCTGCGATCTCAAACCCCACTAGCGCCTCGCCTTTCATCACCAGGCCGCCGTCTGCGTTGTCAAAGTAGAGATTCAGCGTGCTGCCTTCCTGACTCATGGTCCGGTAATGGGGGCCGGAGAATTCAACATGCTCGCCATAGACCATAGCTCTTGCCGCAAGGGACAGGCGATGTCCCACATCCTGCTTGTCGGCCGGATGGATGTTATCCGCATCGCCGATGTCGATGGTCACGGCCATGGCCGTGCTCACCAGCGCCAGCGCTTCTCGCTGAGCCTCTCGCACCTGCGGCCAGTGATACTCTGCGCCTGCATGATAGTTGGCAATCTGAACGAACAGAAACGGAAAATTGCCTTCCGACCAGGCTGCTCTCCAATCCTGAATGAGTGTCTGAAAGAGCCGCGCGTAAACCGGATACCGCAGTGCATCCGTATTCGACTCGCCTTGGTACCAGATGACTCCGCGAATCGTGAAATGTGTGAGTGGAGCGATCATTCCGTTGTAAAGCGCAGCCGGAGACCAGGCATTGAAGACAGGATGCCACGGCAGCCTCAGATTTTCATCTCCAGCGGTGCCGCTCTGTTCTTCAATATCTTTGCGCTCTTTGGCTTCAGCGCGTCGGGTTTTCGGTTCCTCATTGGCCATCGCTGCCCAGGCGGAGAAGACCGGCATCAAAGACGCATCCTGAGAAAGTGCAGACATGCTCGTCCAGGCCTCTGCCGGCGTTCCACCCCACGCCGACTCGATTACGCCGATCGGCACCTGTTCGCGGCGTGAAACCTCCCGCGCAAAAAAGTACGCAACGGCTGAAAAGTCTGCCGCTGACTCGGGAGTGCAAACGCTCCACGGCTTGGTCACGGCAATATCTTCCTGTGGATAGTCAGCGTAGCGTTGTTTGACATTCAAGAGCCGCACCTCGGGAAGATTCGCTTCGGCCATCTCCTGCCGCGCATTCTCTGCCTCGCTCAGTGAAAAGCCCATGTTCGACTGGCCCGATGCGATCCACACATCTCCAACCAACACGTCGTTCAGCATAATCATGTTGGTTCCGCGAATGGTCAGGACGAACGGGCCGCCCGCTTCACCGGAAGGAAGCTGCACCGTCCAGCGGCCGAGCGAATCGGCAGTCGAGACCTCCTGCTTCCCGCGGAAGGCTACAGCCACGGTCTCGCCGGCGGCTGCGTCGCCCCAAACGTGCACCGGCTCGTCTCGCTGGATTACCATGTGGTCCGCAAAAAGCGCGGGCAGGCGAACGCTCGCGTAAAGCGGCAAAGCAACGAGTCCAACCAATAGCCAAGTGCAATTGCGCATCCAGGAACGCATCTTTCATGCACCGCCTTTCACTTCCAATTGGCGCTCAAAGCGCTTCGTGCAACCTCTCCCGCCAGGACATGGAGCCGAATGAAAATGATACCGAAAAGAACAGAGTCCCGAATGCCCAGGCCGCCCCTGTGACCGATGGTCTCTTATTGAGGGTCTCCGTTGATTGCGTCCATGCGTCTGCTCAGGGTGCCTCGGCGAGAACGGTAGGAATCACTGCTGAAGGCTGGATGTTCCACCCTTCGAGCTGAATCACCGGCGCTCCATTAGTATCGCTGGGCAGCAGCGCGGTCAGCGTGACCGACTCACCCGGAACCAGCTCGATCCAGTTGTCGGACCAGAAGACAGGAGCGATCAGGCCGCCGGACGAGGTTCGCACAGCCCCGTTGACCTGGAACGCTAACACCGCGGATGTGTTGACGAGATGCAACCGAATCTCGTGGCCGCGCGGCGTGTCGGAGATCTCAGTGTGCGCAGCGATCGTGGCCGGCGGAAGATGGGTAAGTGCGTTCAGGTCTTCGTAGCGCTCGGCGGGCGTATAGGTATACCAGGTCTTCGGCCAGTCGAAGGCGGTGAGCGTGCCGGGGACCCAGTAGAAGTTGCGGCTGAGGGTGCGGCCTGCTGCATCGGTAAGCGTGAGATCGACGAAGAAGATGCGCTCCGGGCCGGCGTAGAGAGTGTCGGGAATGGTGAACACGCGCTGCGAGCTGTCGGGACCTGCGTCGATTGATGATTGCGCAGCGTAGAGTTCGTTCCACTTGATGCCGTGGATTTGGACCTTGGCATAGAGGCCGGTTGTGCGCCGATAGGTGCTGTTGACGACAACAACGGACCGGTCGTCGTACGAGTACTGGATATGCACTGGCTCGCACGCTTTCTTGGCGCCAAAATATCCGCCGCCTGCATCGAGGTAGTAGTCATACAGGTGCCAGATCATGGAGGGCCAGGCGTTGTTGAGCATCCATTGAACGATGCCGGTGGAGACGTACTTGTTTTTGCTGTAGGCCTCGAACATGGCGCGTTCTGCATCGTAACTCATGGTCTGCGCCATGCGTTCATAGTCGGCAGCCGAGGCAGGTTTCGCGTAGATGGCCGCCATGGCATCGTCGAAGGCTCTAAGGTGAGTGAATTCGCCGCCGCCATTATGGAGGCTCCAGATGGGCGAGGGCGGCCACGCTTCCGGATCGGGCAGAAATTGTTTGCGGCTCGCAAGCGACAGAATCGCCGGCCCGGGACTTGTCTCGGTGTTGAAGCCGAAGGCTCCTCCATGCTCGCGATCGACGTACCAGTAGCTCGGCTCCACATAATCGTAGGGACCGGTCATCTTGACGCCGGTGGGGCCTGTGGCCGCCGTGTCGGCAGCGGAGGCCGCGGCCAGCAACGGGTTGGGCCAGTGCGTCCGTGCCTCAACATCAAGATAGGCGCGCTCCACATCGGGCGGCGGCGCATGATCGCTGCCGTTGAGCCAAACCAGAAGACTAGCGTGAGAACGCAGTCGCAGCATCTGCGCGCGCAGAGATGCAGTCGCAATCATAAGATCGTCTGCATTCCAGTTCTTCCAGTCCTCCCAGCGGTCGCAGCAACACCAGCCCGCGAGGATCAGAATGCCCCGCTCATCAGCCAAACGGAAGAAATCATCCGTCTCGAGCTTTCCTTCGAGGCGAATGGTATTCAGATTCAGATCGCGGACCATGCGGAACTGGTCGCGCAGTCGGTTTTCGTCGGGGCGGAGCAGCATGTCCGGCGCCCAACCGCCGCCGCGAATCAGAATGCGTTTGCCGTTGACGCGAAACAGCCGGGCGCCTTGCGCGGTGAGCTCGGAAGTGATTTCGCGGATTCCGAACTCGATGGCCTGCTCGTCGGTGACGCGGCCTTGGGTTGTGAAGTGCATGGTGAGTTGTTCGAGGTGCGGGTCGCCCATTTGCCGCGGCCACCAAAGTTGCGGGTGATGGATACGCAGTTGCGGAAACTCCTGAGGCGTGAAGACGACCGTGCGATCTTCGTGCGGCGCCAGTTCGACGGTCTGCGTAAAGTTGGCTCCGGCGGCAGAGCCCGAGACCTCTCCCTTGACGAGACTATCAGTTGCGTTGTGCAACTCGGCGTAGAGGGTGAGATCGGCAACGTCGTGGGAATCGTCCGCGAAGTGCGTGACGGCCATGGGCGCGCGCAGCGTGACCGCGCCGGTCGTGACCAGATCGACATCGCCCCACAGGCCCATGTCCTTATCGGGCGGAGCGGGATTCCAGTCGACCCAGTTGATGCCTAGATCCTTCTCGGTGGGCGCGAAGGTCTCGACTGCGAGCACGTTGGTCTGGCCCGGCTTGATGGCTGCGGTCGCATCGAGCTCGTAGATCCGGTAGGCGCCCGCGACGTTTGCCGCATCGGCGATCTTATGGCCATTGAGCCAGACATCGGCGCGATAGTTGATGCCACCGAAGTGCAGCCAGAAATGCTGGTCCGGGCTTGTGGATTTGGGCGCCGCGAACTCGGTCCGGTACCACCAGCCGCAGCGATAGGGGCTGTCGGAAGGCATGGGCTCGTTGGCGAAGCCGGGGCCAATGCGATAGGCGGAGCCGGGTAGCTTGCGAAGGTTGTCGCCGAAGTAGGGATCGGGGAACAGGCCAGCGGCAACCTGCGCGGCAATCACGGTGCTGGGGACCGAGGTTTTGATCCAATCGGCAACTGGGAATCCCGGCGCGGCAATTGCGGGGCCATCGGCGTGGAGTTTGCATGCCGATTGCAGGCTCCAACCATCGTGGAGCGGTACTTGGGTTTCGCAGGGCAACACTGCAGGCAGTGCGAGCAGCGCGAGAAGACATGGCAATTTCTGTAGAATCATTGTGCCCCCAAGTATGTCACCATCCACCGGCCGCCAGATGCGATGGATGATTGAACGAGTTCTTTTTTGTCTGCCGAGGCCGAACCATCGACGTGCCGGGAGAGCCTACTGCGGATCGAGCTCGAACGTATGTACGACGGGCTGAGCTGCTTTTCGCTGCTCTTCGTCGAGAGCAGCGTCCTTTTCTTCGATGGCCTTTGTGGCTAGGGCTGCATCGGCGATGGTTGGCTGTTCGATGGCGAGGATGAAATGCGCTTCATCCAGCCGCGTACGTTTTTTCTCCATGTCATCCACTTGCTGCGCCTGGCTCAGCATGGGAGTAGTGTAGAGCGCGAGGTTGACTCCGGCAGCGAGCTGCTCGCGACCGAAGGTTGCAATGGTGCGCCCATCGATCTTCAAGGTGTAATGCGGGCTGGATAGGCGATCGACGCGCAGCGTCTGCCGGTCCATCGTTGCGACATCCGAAGTTTCGAGAACGAAGCGCACCAGTCCATCTTCGAGATTCAACGGAAGAGGGAGCGAGGCGTCCAGTTGCTTCCATTGCAATGAGCCGTCGTGCGCGGTCAGGTCGGAGATTTGCGTATTCTCCGCTTCTACCGGCGCGGACTGCGACGCGTAGAGGTGCGCGCTGCTGACGACGGGCGACAGACCCCAATCGCGCGCAAGTGCAGCGGCCATGACCCATTGGGAGGCTTCGGCGGGATGAATGCGATCGGGAATGAGCAATGCGGCGAGCGAAGGGTTCTTCTGCATCGCGGCCTGCGCCAGGTTGGTGACTGCCTGGTTGAAGTCGCTGAAAGTGTAGTGGGACGAGGAGGCCAGCTCTTTCACGAAAGCAGCGTGGCGGCCGATGACTTCGTTGTAATGCGCGAACTCGGTGCCATGCGTGAGTTCGTCGTAGGGCGTTGGAGAGATGAGGGTGATTCTGACTTCGGGAAGATTGGTCTGGATGGACGCAAGGAGTTTGCGGTATCCGGTTTCGTAGATGTCGAGATACTTTTGATCGAACGGCATGTAATAGCCGTCATTCATGCCGAGCATCACGGTCACGACCGAGGGATGCTGCGGGAACAGATCGCGGTTGAGGCGCGTGGGCGCGTCGCCGGTATAGCCGCCATTTACGGTGTCACCGGGAACTCCGGAGTTGCAGAATGTGACGTGCAATCTGGGATCGCGCGTGAGGACGAAGTCTTCCACGAAGCGGGTGTAGAACCGCTGCGCGGTAATGCTGTCGCCGTAGAAGGCAACACGATCGCCTTCGTGAAGCACCAATTGCTGACCGGCGGCCCAGGGTGCGAAAGCAAAGAAGAGAACGAAGAGCAGGAGACGTTTCGACATTGTGGAATGGAACTCCGTTGGTTCTGGCCGACATTGGCGGCCGATGAAGTCAGTACTCGACGAGGTAGGCGGTGCCGTTGAGCGTGATCGGGTCTTTCTCGGCGGAATGGAAGCGGAGCGAGAGTGGGATCCCCGGCGTGAGGTCATTGGCCTCGATTTCGCCGGCGGCCCAGCTCAGGCCGCTCCAGATTACTTTGTCGTAGTCGATGCGAACGGGAAGGGCGCGGCCATTTTGCGAAGCGGAGAAGGCGAAAACCTTTCCCATGTTCTGACCCGATGGCGGCCCACCCGCCCAGGTGCGGCGAAGCTGTCCATCCGGTGACTTTTGCTGCACGATCACGCGCAGGACTCCATGCGCGGGTGGTTGGATGGATGCCTCGATGGATCCGGGGCCGGCATCGTGAAATGAAATCGGGAACGGCGCGATGGAGCGCGGGATGATGACGTCGCTCTGGATTCCGAAGTCGTAGTTTGGTGAGGCGTAAGCGCCAAAGCCCGCCATGGCCATCTGGCCGGGGCCGAGCGAGATTTGTGCGCCGCGGAGCTGGGGTTGAAATCCGGCATCGCGAAACTGAATGCGGCCCGGACCGAGAGCGGGTTGATTGGGCGCGAGCTTCGGTAGTTTGATGGTGGCGACGGTCTGCGCCGGATTCACGACCACGTACACCGAACCGCGCGCGGTGACTCCGCCAAAGCCGTAGGGCTGGACATCGCCGGGTATGCCGCCGAATGTGTGGATGCGGCCAAGGCCCTGCAACTCGAAGAAGAGGGACTGAGCGCGGGCCATCCAGTGCGCATCCTGGTTGCCGATGAGCTCAAGATTGCCATGGACGGTATTGACCCATCCGCCGCGGGCCATCATCAACAGGAAAGCACCTTTCCACGCGTGCATGGCGCGGTAATAGATGGTGCCTGTCTTGCCGGCCATGAATCCTGTTGAGTCGATGCGCTCGAGAGGAAAGCCCAACTGCTCGAAGCGGCGCACCATGTGGTCGCTGTAGATGTCCATTGAGCGCCAGAAATTGGCTTCGGGCACATCGGAGGGACGCGGGTCGCCGGTGTACTCCATCTGAAAGGCTTCAAGCCAGCGCAGGTCGGTGGGGTCGCGGAAGGGCAGTGGCGAGTACGTATTGTCGAGAGTGCCGCCGAAGCCGTTGAATGCGAGAAGGACGGCATCGGGATTTTTTCTGCGAAAGGCGAGCAGCGCATTTCGAAATGCCGTGGCGTTGCGCTCCTTGATTTCGGCCTTGCTCATGGTGGCGGCATCGGCAGCGGTCGCGGCGGTCATATCGACGAAATCGAACTTGAACATGCGGATGCCATGGTCGTACCAGAATTGCAGGGCATTCATGAAGTCGGGCAGGAATCCGCCTTCAAAGAAGGACATGGCGCCACCGTCCGCGTTGAGCGAGTCTTTCCATGCCGGGGCTGCTTGAATCTTGACCAGCGTGTTGGTGCTGAACCAGAGGCCGGGCAGGACGCCGTTCCGGCGGCACTTCTGAATCCACGCATCCGGACCATTGGGCCAATTCGGCTTGCGCCAGGTGCGGTAAGCGCCGTCGGGCGCGAACCAGAATGCATCCATCATGTAGTAGTCGAAGCGGACACCAGCGCGCTTTAGGCGGAGCAACTCGTCGAGCTCGCGCATTGCGAGCGTTCCGGTGAGGGGAATGTTGTCAGAGAGCTCATCGTATGACGACCAGTTGTTATAGACCGAGATAGGAGCACTGAGCGCGGGGGGAGGCGGCTCATTTTGCGCAAGAGCCGCGCAGGCAGCGGCGATGAGGGCGGCGCACAGTGCGATCGAACGAAACCGGCGGGCAGTTCCGATGCGATGAACTTCCGTGAACGGATTCGACATCATTGCTGACCTCCATGCGCCACGGGTTTTTGCATGTGAGAGTAATCGGGCGGCCCGAGCCGCTTGCGTACGGCGCCGCCAAGGGTTGCGGCATTCTGAAACCCGTGCCACTCTTCCAGCCGCTGTCCGTCGGCGGATTCGAGACGAATGGTGCCATCGGGAAACGCCGCTGCGGCGGTACGAGCGTCGCGCTCGAAATGCAATGCGCCCGGGTACACACTTTCGAGATCCTGCAACGCGTTGGCTACCGCATCGTTTTGGCTTGCCGGCGGAAAATGTACGGTGATCTGCAAGCGGTGGGCATCGTATTGGCCGGCCAGGCTGCGCAGCACCACGAGTTGCGCGCGCGGCGCGGGCAGGAGCAGGCCATCGCTATCGAGCGTGGGGTCGATAGCGGCGTCGATTTGCAGCGCGGCTTCGTGCGGGGAGACCGCGGAGGGCTGCAGGGAGCTTCCGGTCTCACTGCCTGCCGATTGCAAATCGGAGAGAGTGACGTCGTGCTGGTCGCCGAAGGTAAACACCGGCTCGCCGCTCGTGGCGTAGATGTTGCGGGAGGCAGCCCACTGCTTGTTGACTCGATAAATCGGCGCGGAATCCGACTCGACGAGGTTTTGAGAGAAGACGGCAGGAGGGCCATCGATTTGCGCGTCGCTCACGATGGCAGCAGCGCCGGGAACGCGCGGATTCCACTGAATAGTGTTCTGCTCCATTCTGAGGCCGCGAACCACGCCGCCATTCCAGGTATGCACGTAGACTGCGCCCTGCAGGGCGGCGAGCCGCGGACTGAGAGCATTGTCGATGCAAAGATTGCCGCGCACCTCGCTGTTGGCTGTGACGTAACCGGCCGCGAAGACGGCAATGCAGTAGCCCTGCGTGTCGTGGGCGTAGTTGCGCAGCACGGTGTTGCCGGTGTTGTCCCAGTCAATGTCGTAGGCGCCGCCGTCGACGCCGGGACTGTCAGTGACAAATGCCTCGTTGTCTTCGACGGTGCAGCGGGCGCATGTCCAGGTCCAGATGGCATTGGGCGTGCCGATGTCCTGGGTGGGCTGCATGCCGGTTTGCCAGGCGGCGCTGGTCCGGATGGTGCTATCGGCGTCGCGGAAAAGGATGATGCCGTCTCCGTAGACATCGTGCGCGGTGGAGTTGAGAATCCTGACGTTGCGATTAAGTGGCGCACCTTCAGGAAACGCAAAGGGTCCGCCGCCGACGAGGATGCCGGACCACTGATTGGTGTGCGCCGCATCGACTCCATCGATCAGCACGTCGTCGAAGACGGCGGCAGGACCGCTGGGACCCACGATGACGAGACCATTGTCTTTATGCTTGAGCGGGCCGCCCAAGACGTCGTGCACATAGAGATTCTTGAGATACAGATGATGGAGCGTGCCCTTGTCGCCGGTGACGAAGACGCCGTAGGTGTTGCCGCCGGCAATATCGAGCGAGTCGATCTGCCAGTACTGCCGATTGAAGAGCAGCAATGCCTGGCGAGCGGCAGAGGGCGCAACGATCTTTGGCCGCGCGCCGGAGCCGTAGGCGGTGAGACGGATGATGCGATCTTGAGCGCCCGAGCCTTTGGGGGCGAAGGAGCCCGCGCACACAGTACCGCGGGCGAGGGCTACGGTGTCGCCCGGAGTGAAATCGTGGGATTCGGCCGCAGCCAGGCTGTTCCAGGGATGCTGGACCGAACCGTCCCCGTTAGCGGGGGCGGAGCAATCGATATGGAAGGTCGGCGATGGCGCGGCTGCCTGTGCGTGCACAGCCGCGCCATGCCTCAGGCAGACGCTGAGGAAGCAAACGGCAAGAGCGAACCCCGGCGTGCGAGTCCGGAAGCCGGAAAAGAAACAAGCCATGCGACGGTTCTCCACCACCTGAGTATCGTAGTTCGTAAACTGGCCGCGCGCGTCCACGGCACAGCATTTGGCGCAAATCATGGGCATTCTCGGGACCTCTTCAGCGCGCGGAAGAGGTCCCGAGGCAAAGAAACAACGCAGAGGATCAGAAATCCAGCCGGATGGCGAATTGTGCCGCGCGCGGGTTGTCTTGGACGCCCAGGATTTCGCCGAAGTTAGCCGATCCGATTTGAGCAGTGTTGCCGCCGCATCCCTCGATGTTGTAGTAGTGCCGGTTGAACACGTTGTAGAGATCCATGCGAATGGAGACGTTGTACCTGCCATCCGGTCCCACTTTGTTGTTCTTCAGGAAAGTCGTGTTCTCATTCGCCGCACCAGGGCAGCGCAGCTTGGAGTTGTACGGCGAAGGCGGCAGATAGCCCGCGGCAGGATTGCTGGCCACGGAGGACGGCATGTAGTAATCCTGCGCCGGAACCGTCCCGCTCGAACCTACGGGCACATAATGCTTGGGGTTGGCAGGCCGTGCAAAGTTGGTGAGATTGAACTGTGGGTAAATGTTGCCCCAGAGCGGCCAGTAAGGATCCGCCGCGCCCACCCGGAACGGCTGGCCGGTGTAGTAGTCCAGCAGCGCGGTCGCCGTCCAACCCCCGATTACGGTGCGAACTGCCGGGCTCTGTGTGGCGCCCCACCGCTGCCCAGCGCCAAATGGAAGTTTGTAGCTGACAAAGCCCTTCACCACCTGCGGAAGGTCGTAGCCGGTGAGGGCGTGGGAGGCGCCGTGCATGTTCTGGAAGTCTTCAACGCCGGTGTAGCCGTTGTTGTAGTCCTGCTCGGTAGAAAATGAATTTCCCTCCTGCCGCGACCACACGTAGCTCATATCCATGGTCGCGCCGCCGGCGCGCTTCACAACTTCCGCCACCAGCGAGTCGTAAAAGCTCTGCCCCGATGGCAGACCCGCATAGTTGATGTTGGCGCAGCAGGCGTACCAGTAATTCACTTCAGCGCCGGCCATCTGCGGCAGTGGCGCCATAGCGGCCAGCGCCGGACCGTAGAAATTCGGGTAGGGGCAGGACACACCGTTGATTCCACTACCGGGACAGTACATCCAGTTCCAGATGCTGTAGCCCGGGTTACTGTCGATGAGATTGAGGAAATTCTGGGTGCTGGTTTCGTTCCATGCCAGAGCGGTATCGGTCAAACGGTGTCCGCGGTTGCCGACATAGGAGAGTTCGAAGCGCATGTTGGGGGTCAATTGCTGCTGCACCCCAAAGTTGAACGCCTCGCTGTAGCCCAAACGCAGCGAGCGCGGATCGGTTTCAACCGGGAAAGGCAACATGGTGGAGGGATCGGTGGCCAGGGAAGCTTTCTTCGCCACGCCGGGGTAGTTTCCGCCACCGCCAGGATTATCCCAACTGAAGCTATTTGCCGAGTTCGAGCCAAGCTGGGGGGCGAAGCTGTCGGGAACGCCGCCAAAAAAGGTGATGCCCACAGGGTTGAAGATCAGGCCGTAGGAGGCATGCACCACGACATTGTGGAGGAACTGGTAAGCAATGCCCAGCGTTGGACCGAAATTGACCGCATACTCGTCCTTGTCGAAGCTGCTGCCTCCCAAGACCAGCGATCCGGGCAGCGCAGCCCCGTATACCGCGGTCAGTTGCGGGTCAACCGCGGTTGGGTCGAAATTGGCCCAGTTGCCGTTCTTTTCCTTGAAGCGCGTATTGTAGGTCCAGCGTACGCCCGGGTTCAGCGTCAGTTTGGGGGTGATCTTGTAGCTATCCTGCGCAAACAGGTCGAAATTCTTTTGCCGACCGTAGAGATTGTAGCCAACAGACTGGCTTGCATTGTTGACGAGGCCCAGCTCATAAGTCGCAAAGCCAAACCCGTCGTAGGGATAGCCGGGACCGGAGGTCTTCAAGTACGAAAAATTGAAGGCATACGCGCCCGTGCCAGAACGGTAATTGACGTCATGGGCGATAAAATCACCACCAAAGCTCAGGTTGTGACGCCCTTTGCTCCAGGTGAGCGTGTCGCTGGTGGTGCTGATTGAGCCCGCAACGTCGCCCTGCCATGTGTTGCCGATATAGGTCTCGCTTATCCCCGCCTGGTTGTCGGAAAACGAGATCTCCGGGAAGTTGTCGGATCCTGTGCTTCCAAAGCCGATCTGCGAATCGTAGCTGCCGGGAACCGTCGGAGTGCTTCCATTATCGTCGAAGGCGCTGGTGAAGTTCAGTACATTCAGCATGGTGGGGCTGAAGGTATGGGACTCGCTGATGCGGTATTGCTGCTGATTGTAAAACTGGATTCGCGCGTTCGAGAGTGGGCCGCCGGTGGTAGAGCCCGACTGCCAAACGCCGCCGCCGTCGTCCAGAGTGCGCAACTTGTGATCGTAGATCCAGGAGCCGGAAAGATGGTCCTGCTCGCGCAAGACGTGATCGAGCTTGACCACGTACCAATTCGGTGTCTGGCTGGGCGTATTGGCGAGCAGGGTTCTCTCGTTGTTGGTGATGCCACCCAGGTTGGGAGCGTAGTTGGCGTAGAAAGAGTTCACTTTTTGCGCCACGGCGCTAATTTGGGGAATCTTGTTGTTCGTGAATTGATTGCCCGTTGCTGGATCGTAAATCATGTCCGTCTGGGCTTGCAGAGATTGCCCGGCGTCGTTCTGCACCATGATCGGGGTCAGCCCCGAACACGCAGGCGGAGTGCAGGGGATGACATCGCCGTACGCGTCGTTCCACAACGATTGTCCCATTATGCCGCTGAAGTCGCCGCCGAGCATCGCCGATGTGGGAACCGTGGCGCCGCCGCTGTTCAACCGCCAGTCGACCTGCTGATATCTCTCGAAGGTTCCGAAGAAGAACGTCTTGTTTTTGTGGATCGGGCCGCCCAGGCTAAAGCCGTAATCCCAGGTCCGGTCCTTGGGTTTGCGAACGCCCTCGTTATCGTTGGTCCAGGTGTTGGCGTCGAACAATTCGTTATGCCCATAGAGGAAGCCCGATCCGTGCAGCGTGTTGGTTCCCGACTTGAGGTTGAAGGCCATCACGCCGCCGCCGGTAATGCTGCTCTGAGCGTCCAAGCCGCTAGTCTGCGCCTGGAGCTCTTCGACGGCTTCCATGCTCGGTCCGCCATCCATCGAGTCGCCGCGGATATTGGATGTGCCCGATGTGCCGTCAATCGTGTAGTCCTTGGCGAACCACTGGCCGCCGTTCACCACCGCCCCATAGGGGGAACTGATCGGCGAATAGCCCGGTGTGACCGCCACCGCAAACAGCTCGACAAAGCGGCCCCCTCCATTGATATTCAGAGACAGATCGTTGACGACATCCGACTTCATATTGGTGCCCACTGAAGCCGTGTCCATATCCAGAACCGGCGCGCCGCCGGACACTGTCACACTCGTCGAAGCTGCGCCGACCTTGAGCGCTACGTCGATGCGCGCTTCCTCGGTCGAGTGCAGTGCGACCCCAGGCCGTTGCACCGTCTCGAAGCCGCTCTTCTCGAAGGTCACGTTGTACGGGCCGGGGAAGAGGTTGGGCACCACGTAGATCCCGTGGTTATTCGAAACGGTCTTGGTGGCCACGTTTGTGTCGGTGTTGGTCGCCGTGACGTCAGCGCCTGGAATCACCGCGCCTGTCGGGTCGGCAACGATTCCGGTAATGGTGGCGCGGTTGGCCTGTGCCCAGACGCTCTGGCATGGGAAGGTGGCCAGAAATACCACCAGCACGCCGAAACAATATCGCATTTTCGAAGTTTGCAACATAATTAGCCATCCTCCAAATGGTGGTCTCGCGACCATGTTGAACTGCTCTTCCGCTCTCAATCTGTATTTGCGGTTGTGCCGGCCCCCGGACTTTTCGCGTCGCTTCCGTGAGCCGGTGAACGATGAATGTCTTTGGCCGCGGAAGCTTCGCCTGCCGTAATAACCCGTAGCTCAACGAAGCCCACGGCTCCCGGCGTCAGCGTGACTCCGTATGCGTCGGGCTGTTTCCCGGCTGCCATTTCGTTCGCAGTATAGAAAAGCGTGAATACGCCGTCACTTTCCTCGACCAGTCCCAGCGGCGTCCGGACTTCGCTGGCCCAAATCCCGGTGCCTGTCTGGACAACAAGATGCTGTCCCGCGGACCAGTGAATGCCGTCCTCGGAAATTGAATACCCGACTTCGTTCGGCTGATGATTGTCGTAGACCGCGACGTACATGCCGTTGGTAAGCTGCGCCACGATCGGATTCTCAATAAAGCGCGGCTCCATGGGCACCGGATTGAGGCCCGTGCACCGGCTCCACGGTCCGTCCAGTGACGGCGCCGATGCCAGGCCCACCTGCCATAGCGAAATGGGCAGACTCTCGGTGTGTGCACTGCCATATAGCGCGTACCACTTGCCGCCGGCGCGATAAGGAAAGAACGAATCTGTTCCCTGCAAACCCTCCCATGGATCTGAATCTTTCCCACGCTGGAGGATGATTCCAGTGTCCCGATACGGGCCGTCGATGCCGTCCCATCCGGGTGTGTCGGAGACGGCGCGCCAGATGCGCCCTTCATGGTTAGTGAGCCACCGCTGCATCGTGTCGGGTGCCGCTTGGTATGCAACATAGAAAAGGTTCCAGCGATCGTTGGTCGGATCAAAAACAGGCATCGGGGACCACAACGCAGCGCGCTGGTCCTTCCCCGTGAAATCGCCGCTCGACTCATACAGAGTCGCCAGCCGTTTCCAGTGAGCGCGGTCGGTGCTTGTCCAATGAGCCAGTCTCATCTTCACCCAGTGCGGATCGCCGGTCATCTCCGAGGTGAACAAGTGGTACGTCTTCCCGACTTTGACGACCCTGCCGCCCTCGAATCCGTACTTGTTCCCCGCGGCGCCGTCATTGCGAATCGTAAGCACCGGTCCAGAATGCTGCTTGACAACAATCAGCCGGACATCCTCCGCGTTTGCGGCGCTCGGATGCGGCAGCAAAAACAGGATCAGAAATGAGCAGACGGAAAGCTTAGAGATCGCAGACATCCTGGCACTCCACTTTGGACGCATCGCCAACCCTGTAACTTGAGCGCAGCCGGAAACTGACTCTTCTTGTATTCCGGCGGAAACGATGAGAAAAGGTAATGAAAGTTATACTTAAGGTTAAGAAAGTGGAAATTGGTGAAATCGGGCCCACGAGCAAGTCTGCATCATGAGCGGGAGCCGGTTTGCGGTTAACAACACGTCTTAGAAATGAGGATGAGTCGAATTCAGGACTCGGTAGACGGGCTGGGGGAGCCCGGAACCTGTGCTGAAAACGAGAATTGGGGAGAATTCGCGGCGGAATGCAGAATTAACCGGCGAAATTCCGCGGACGAATAACCGCTATTAACGGCGCCGATAACGGTTAATGCCAGGGCCGGCTGCGCGTTCTCATTTGATTGACGCTCGCCATGTCACGGTGCTAGCATCTGGAATCCTGGAATTCTCACCGTTGACCTATGATTTTGGGGTCAAACTCATGGCAGTGCCGGTCCACGACTCGTCCTTTCAAACATTGCCACTCTCACTGTTTGAGAAACGAGAGGAGTTGCGCCGAGTTCTGCAAAGCAAACAATTCGCGAGCGCTCCCAAGCGAAGCCGCTTTCTCGAGTTTGTTGCCGAACAGACATTTCAGGGCAACGGCGACAAGCTGAACGAGTACCTGATCGGGGTCGAAGTCTACGAGCGGGGCACGGGATTCGAACCGCAAGAGGATCCGATCGTCCGCGTGCAGGCGCACGAGATTCGCCGGGCACTCAAGAAGTACTACACGGAAGACGGCAGCCAGAGTGTGCTGCGCATCGATCTGCCCTCAGGGCATTACGTGCCGGTGTTCAGCCGGAGCAGTCTCGCCGCCCCGGAATCGACGGAGCCTTCAACGCATGCTGCGGACCTTCCAGATGCAGGATCACGGCTCCCTTGGGTCCTCACCATCGCCCTCGCCGTTACCTGTTGTGTCTTGGGAATCTTCTTGGCTGTCGCACTCAGACGAAACGCGAGGCAGGCTCCGTCTCAAGCGGTCGTCGCCGCCTTGCCCGACAACCTGGAATGGTTTTGGCGGCCATTTCTGCCTCCAGCCTCTACCCCATTGATCGTCATCCCCAACCATCCCATTCTGCGCGCAGCGCATGATGGCGACAGTGCGCAAACCCTCGCCCATGGCCACGAGATCTCAAAGCCGAGCCTTCCCGAGTTCCGCGATACCATTCATTTCCGTGAGTTGAAGCGGTTCGTCTTCGTCTCTTCGATGACTGATTTCACCGCTGTCGGCGAAACCCTCGGCGTCGTCCGCCTCTGCGAAATGTTCTTTAGGAGCGGCGACACATGCAGAGTCCAGCCCTCGCGCCTGGTAAATTTCGAGCAAATCAAGAATGGAAACGCCATTCTGCTTGGGGGAAGCCAGACATGGAGCGGCCGCGTCTTTCTCGACGTTGAGGATTTTCACATGCAGAGCGGTGTGATTCTCAACCGGAAGCCTCAATCCGGCGAACGATCGGTCTACCGGCCGGAGTTCGATCCGGTGACCAACGAACTGACTCGTGACTACGCTCTTATCCTCATGCTCCCCAACGAGAAGAAGGACGACCGCGTCCTGCTCATCTACGGGATCTACACGCAGGGATCGCAAGCCGCCATCGAATACCTGATGGATTCGGACAGCATGGCGGCGCTCCGCAATGCGCTGATCGCAACTTCTCCTGACCACAAAACCGTCCCGCCTTACTTTCAGGCCCTAATCACAACCTCGGTCGAAAACTCTGTGCCGGGAACCGCGTCTTTGGTAGCTGTGCGCAGCATTCCCCGATGAGACGATGGATTTAACTTAACGAGGGCAACGGCCTCAAGAGGGAAACTGAATGCGGTGTTGCCTCCAAAGAGGCCGAATTTGCAGCTGTCAAAGCAACCTAGCCCTAATACTGTTCACTT
>PLOG01000084.1 GCA_003142935.1 Acidobacteriaceae bacterium | reverse complement strand
GGTCCGCAACGGCAGTTGCTACCGCTGCATGTCCTGCGGCAGCACCAGTGGATGCTCATAGCAACTTTTGTCTAACTTTGCGGGGCAGACTGTCGGTTTACGCATAAGGTTGAAGTCAAACCCCATAAGCTTGAAGTTCAGACCTCATAAGTTTGAATTTCAAGCCCCCATAAGACTGAAGTTGTTCTATACAAAAGGAATTAATCAATAGTGGAGGTTAGGGGGAAAAATCGATGGAACCCGATTTCATTCCAGTTATGCGGAGACACCTAATTATCCTGCGACGGTGAAGCACTCCAAAAGGAGAGGTGCAGGCCATGGGAAAGTTCAAAATTCATCTAAAGCTTCAAGGCCTTGAGTTAGACATCGAGGGTGATCGTTCGGACATGCCTGCGATCAACAACGCGGTCGCGCGCGAGATCACTGGGCTGATTCAACCGGCCGCGGCGCTCACGAACGGTACCGAGCCAACGCCGCCAGCAACGATCGAAGGCGAAACCGAGAACGGCAAGAAGCCGGTGTCGCGTTCCCGTAAGCGCACTGGAAAGGCGTCAAACGAAGGCGTCGCCACCCAGGCGCTTGACTTCCGCCATGAGCCCGAGAAGTACGGCAATCCACAGCAAACGTGGTCCGTGCTCGACAAGGCAATCTGGATGCTCGCGGTCATAAAGGGAATCCTCGGCCAGAAGGAAGTGAGTGGTCCGCAGATCGCCGCGACATACAACGACAAGTTCAAGCAGGCAGGGAAACTTCATCCGCCAAACGTAACGCGCGATCTCGGACTTGCCAAGGTTCAAAATCCGCCGCCGGTCGGCCAGGATAAGGATCTCTGGTATCTCACGAATGAGGGCGATCGAAAGGCGCAAGAGCTTATCCAGAGCGTCACCACGCCGGCGTCATGAACATCGAGCAGTTCGGCGCTGCTTGCAACATCGACAGCCAGCGGGAGGTCGAGCGGGCCTGCCTGCTCGCCTTTTTCCATTTGCGAACCGCGAAGAAGAATGAGTTCACGGCTGCGGAGGCGGCGAAGTGGCTCGCCGACTACGGCTTTGCGACGCCGAACCGCGCTCGCCTAGACCAGAACCTGCGCGCGAGCGGGAACACGGTCCGGGGACAGGGCGGCGGATACAAGCTGAACCTCGCCTTCGTCACGGCCATGGACAAGACGCATCCTCAGTTGCAGGAGAAGTCCGAAGAGATCATCGACCATGACACCATCCTCGTCGAGGCGGAATACAAGGTCGGCCGCGGGTACATCGAATCGCTCGCGAAGCAGATCAACCGGTCGTATGAGGAGAACATTTTCGACGGGTGCGCGGTGCTCATGCGCCGCCTCTTGGAAGTCATGCTGATCCTCGCGTACCGTAAGCTTGGCATCGAAGCCGCCATCCAGGAGCCCGACGGTAGCTACAAGATGCTCGAAGGCATTATCAACGACGCGAAGACGAACGGCACGCTCAAGCTCTCACGAAACAGCAAGGAAGTACTCGAGGTGTTCCGGAAGCTCGGCAACTTTTCGGCCCACAAGATCGAATACACCTGCCACCGGCAATACCTCCAGCCGCATATCATGGACTACCGCGGCATCATCACTGAGCTCCTGCACAAGGCGGGGCTGAAGACGTAGGAGGCGCCAATGATCGTCGGCGCGCGCTGCACAAACGCGAAGTGCAAAAATTCGAAAACGAAAAGGACTTTCAACCCCACGAAGCTGACCTTGTCAGGGTTGGGAACGTGGAATGGCCCATGGAAATGCCCTGATTGTAACGAAGAGATGTACACGGTACGACGGGATACCGGGAAGGCTGAGGGCAAGACGACGCCCAGCAAGACCATCAGGTACCGCGTGACTGCGCCGTCGACCGCGAAGCCGCGTAGCAGGAAGAAGGCGCCGGCAAAAGCCGGTAAGAAGTATGTAGCTCGGAAGAAATCATGAACATCCTTGCGAAGTGCATCAATAGGGATTGCAGGGCATACAACATCGAGAAATCCGTCGCCGTTGGAAGCTTCTCCGGCCAACAGGCCGAAGCGGCTGTCGGCGTGGCAATCCTCAACCGCATGCTGGACGCGGGACGCCCGGACTCCGTTCGCCATCTAAATATCGCCGCGTAAATCTGCTGAGAAGAGGGAAGCTCGGCCTTCGCTCGATCCATGCAACAACGCCTCTCGTCGCTCATCGCGAGCCGGCCGTAACCCGAAGTCCTTGTGCGGAAATTGCCCGGTCATTTGACGTTGGCTGCGACACCGAGAATCTGCCTACCGATTGAGTCCTTAAGTTCTTTGGGCAGGGCGTCCGCCTGTTCAAGTGTTTTCCAAGATTCAGCAGTGCGCTCGGCGGTTTCGACCGCGATCTTCCAAAGGGGGCTCGCCGGAATGCGCGCCGTATCGGCAAAGCGGCGCATCTGATCAGGTGTGATTTCGGAAAGACTGCGGCTGTCGCCGAAACTCAAGGCCAGCTTGTCGCCGGGAATATAAGGAAGCGTCGCCACGAAGTCGTAACCCGGCGAGAGGGCGGGAGTTCGTCGGTCCGGATAGAGGAGCGACCAGTTCTTGAGGTGCATATCGGCGTTGCCGATGACGACAGAAAAGACCAGGCGGCGGACGAATTCGATCACGGCGTCTTCGCCGATTTCCGCCCACAGCACCGTGGCGATATTTGCGTAGCTGTGGAACTTGTACTTGTTGTTTGGAAACTCCCCGAAAACCTGCGCGAAATCCTCCATGTGGACGAGCTTGCCGTCCGGCAATCGGTCGAACCGCTCCACCGCTAAGGCCTTGCTTTCCAACGTATGGGCCTGTTCGGGTAATCCTTTGATGCTGGCGAGATCGACGAGCTTGTTTTCAGAGACGGGGATGCCGGCGCGCCGGGCCAGCTCCAGCATGGCGAATTCATTCTCGGGAACCGCTTTGTAACGTGCGGAAGGAAGCTTGACGATCCATGAACCACCCGAACCGCCGACGGGGATGGTCAGGCCACCGGATGTTTCCATGACGGCGGAGAATTTCAACTGCACGCCGGCGAGCGAAAAACGCAGCGGCCCTTCGTTACTCTGGCCGTTGTTACAGCCGTCATCATGATCATCGTGGTGTGGTTCGTGTGGTTGTTCGCCGCCCTCAAGTGGCGCAACGACAAGCGCCCCGGGCAGGTCTGCCCCGAGGACGGCGAGGAGGAAGAATTCGCGCTCGGGATTCACGTCCGCACGCGTAGCGAGATAGTCGCGCAGGTGGCCTTCAGGCAGAAGGTTGGAGAAGAAGACCGGAACACGGCGCCCCACTGGGCGGAAGCTCGTCACGAGCCCGCCAGTGCTGCCCTTGAAGGAGAGGCTTAAGGTTGGGCGCTGTTGATCGTCGATATAGTCCTGCTCGAAGGCGAAAAGCTGCCGGTCGCCCGCGAGGCGGGTGATAACGCCGATCTGCTTTCCGTGCAAGCGTACCGAAAGCGCGTTTAGTTTCTTCGGGTCAAACTTCATAGCGCGGCTCCTGCGAGTTGTTTTCGTCGCGATCGGCGGCATAGAGGGACCGTTCCTCTCCTTCGCCCTGCTCGTCCTTCAGGTGGTCACGCACGAGCGACCCAACGATGGGCACCAAGGCGCGGGGTACCATGATGAGGTCGCAGTCGAGCATTCGGACAATCTCAAGGAGCGTGTCATAACGCGGCACAATCTTGCCCGACTCGATGCCGGAGATATGCCGCTGGCCGATGCCGAGGCGGCTTGCTAGGTCCCTCTGGCTCCAGTCACGCTTCTTTCGTGCCTCTATCAGGGCGTGGCGCATCTCGGCGGGCAGCGCGTTCTGTCGCAAAGGTTTGACGAATTTATTTGAATCAAATGTCATAATAAATACAATATAATACATCAAAATAAAGATCAAGTGATCCATAAATATGCATCATATATGTCTGATGGCTATTTCTCTTTTGGATCTCAACAATCAGGAAATAACCTGGTAGATTTTTTGCTTGGTAAGCCAGACTTCTTCGAGCAAGGTGCTCCTTTTGCCTACAAACTCGTACGAGTATCACCCGCCCTATTTGTAAACGACGAATGGAAGGTATCGCGACGGCTGAGCTTATCTTTGGGCGTTCGTTGGAGCCCATGGCTGCCCTTCCAAGAGCAGACCGCAGACCAGACAGTTGTATACAGCCAGAGCGCGTACAACGCAGGAACTGTTTCAACCAGGTATCCGACCTTGCCTCCGGGTTTACTGGTTGGTGGAGACCCTGGAGTACCGAAAGCGGGAATAAGGTCATTTTATGACCTATTCGATCCACGAGTGGGAGTCGCCTACGATCCGTTTGGAGACGGCAAAACGAGCATCCGCGCCGGCTTCGGGATATATCAAGATCAGCCGATTGGAGTCGGTTATAACAATATGGCGGATGAGGCGCCTTTCAATCTTTTCGTATCCGTTCCATTTCCAGGGAGCTTTGGCAATCCGTATAGCGGCCAGACAGATCCATTCCCAGGTACATTTCCGTTACCGTCGACCCAGATGTTCCCCCTTCCGATGTCACCCACGGGTTTTTCGCCAAGCATGGTGCCCCCGACGATAATGCAGTGGAACGTTACGGCGGAAAGACAACTGGCCTCCAATTTAGTGGCGAGGGCGGCGTATGAAGCTTCGGAGGCGTATCACTTGTACGGTGGCGACGAAGCAAATCCAGCGACCTACATACCCGGGAATTCGACCTTTGAAAACGTACAGGCACGGCGGCCAGAGCAGCAGTTCACAAATATTGTTTCCGTTCAGACTGCTGGGACATCCAGCTTCAATGCCGTGGTGCTTACACTGGAAAAACGTCTCTCACGCGGCCTATCAGTGACAGGCGGGTTTCGCTGGTCGAAGTCACTGGATGAAATTTCGCAAACGGATGTCAGCCACGTGGATTATACGAAGCCCAACGACAAGGGGTTCGATCGTGGGCCATCCGATTTCGACCTACGCAAACAGTTCACCTTGTCCTATGTTTGGCAGTTGCCCGCTTTTCAAAGGCTGGGAATGGTAGGCCAACATGTTCTCGGTGACTGGAGCCTCAATGGAATTTTCAGTACCCATTCTGGTTTCCCATATACCGTGTTATCGGGACTGGAGAACTCTTTCATTGGAAACGCGAGCGGTAAGGAGCGTGCTGATGTTATCGGAAACCCCAATCTGTCAGGTGGCAGGCCCGAGTCTGCGAAACTAAACGAGTGGTTTAACACAGCTGCTTTTACCTACAATGCTGCTGGAACGTTTGGCGACTCAAGGAGAAATTCCTTCGTCGGTCCTGGCTTTGCGGATTTCGACCTTGGTGTAGTGAAGTCATTTCCCATCAGGCTTGGGCACTTCGCCGAATCGCAGAAGGTAGACTTCCGGGCTGAGTTCTTCAATGTGCCTAACAAGCCGAACTTCTACAATCCCGACGCCACGGTGCTGGATACTACGTTTGGAGAGGTGCTCAGTGCAGCGGATCCAAGAATCATCCAATTCAGTCTGAAATACATTTTCTGACCGAGGAATAAGATACTCGACGGTGCTTTTTTGGAATGGCACCGTCGAGCTTTGTCAAGGGCGGAGTAAAACTAGGCCACAGTGCGCCGCGTAAGCGGCGCACTGTGGCCTAGTTTTGCATTGGCGCGCATAGTCCGTGGTTCAGTCGGTCCCGTTGGCTGCAATTGAGGCAGTGGAAATCGGCTTCACCACGGGCGGCGACGGAGTGATGCTGCACGAATCCCGTCACATTATACGAGTCACTCTTTGCCGGATGCCCTTCACGAGCCAATCAATCTCTTCAGCTCCGCTTTAGCTCGTTAGGTAAGAACGCATTCCGGTCGAAATGGCGCCCTGCAAACAGATCCTTCATGCCCCTTAACCCGCTCATCGTCGGCCCATTTCTTCCAAATCACTAGAGTAGCCCACTCGCAGTTGCTATTTGCACCAGAGTCCTTTGCACACTATCGTTGGAAATTCTGCCAGATTCTCTTCAGGGCGATTATCCACTTGACAATCTCACCTGGGCTGGTTGCTAATGAGAAGTAATAAAGTATTATCCAGATCAGGAAAACCGCGGCGCGGGTCTAGCTCCTTAGAACCAAACGCCGAGAATCTGCAGGCAGCTTCCACTTCGTGAATTGATTTGCCAGTGGGGTCTTGCCTTTGTCCATCGCGTCCACAGCTCAGCATGACTGGGGCAGGAGATAACCAGAGGCCCGCTCCCATCAAAGTCGTCCATGCTGCTGAAAGGTTTCTACCATTTTCTTTTGAGAGGAACGGAGTGTTTATGTTAGCAAGCTGCCTTTCCATGCTTTTAGCAACTGCCGGAGCTCAACCTCCCGCACAGTTGCCGCAGTTTTACACACACGTGAGCCGGATAACTTGGGTGGTGAAGGATATTCGTCGCCCGCGTGACGGTTGGAAGAGTCTCGGCCTCGAAGATTTTCACGATTACGGGGACGTCCAGCTAAAAGGCACCCACCTGGGTAAGGCCCAGACAATTCATGCGAAGGAGATCTCTGGCCGCATTGGAAATCTCGCGATCGACATGGTTCAACCCACCGAAGGGCCGAATGTATTCACTGAGTTCCTCAAGGTTCACGGCGACGGCATCTTCGCCATGGTGTACCAGGTGTCGAGCCGGGACGAAATCGCGAAAGAAGTGAGCCGGATGAACGGACTCGGCGTGAAGACTCTTGAAAAGATCACTCTTCCAACTCCAAATGGTCCGTCTACTTACACTTATTTCGATACAGAGCCGCAAGGTAAGTACGTGCTGGGTCTGGTATACGGCCCGGAGGCTGTCCCGGCCAGTGACGCAACGGTGAACGTATCCCATCTTGCGCTGGTGATCCGCCACCCTGTGGAAGTCTCGGCATTCTGGGAGAAGATCGGATTTCCAGCTATGGAGATGGAACATGCAACACCCAGGGATGACTCACGGTATCGCGGGAAGCCGCTTTCGCTCTACTTCGATGTAGGCTGGCAGCGTCTCAGCCAGTTCACATTGGAGTGGATCATTCCCCCAACGGAGCCGAAGAATGTCTACGCAGATTTTCTCGACAACCATGGCGAAGGAGTCCAGCACATCGGAATGCTCGTTGAGAATCTCCAGCAGACGGTCGACCGCTACACGGCGCTCGGATATCCCGCCAGGCAGTCTGGCGCATGGGGAGACGTCGGGCATAAGGATTCAGGGCAATACGACTATATGGATACGGATGGGATTGGCGGCGTCAATGCCGAGGTCATTCATCAATGGTGATTCATCTGCGCCGATGAAGAACCGTATCCGATGGGCCGCGCATGCCGATCTGTTTCGACAAGGTGTTGAAAGTGCGATGAACATCACCAGCATCGAGACGGTTGCCCTAGCTGGAGACGAAAAGGTAGGAGGAAACTGCTCTTCCTTTTCAGCGGCGCCGGCGCCTGACAATGCAGTTGTAGACACACGTCAGTGCACAGAAATACCCGAGAAGCGAATGTGCCAATCGATGCGCCGGTAAAGTGGGTGTCGTCGATGGGCCAAGGTGATTACATTACCAATGCGCAAAGAGGAAGTCCCAGCGAAACGGTGCTGGGACTTTCAAAACCCTGCAGGAAGACTTCGACACGAATTTTTAGTGATGTTCCGTAGATACGTGCGTGCTGGTGCTGAACCACAAAAATTCAGTTGTTGGGCTGCCGGGTTCTTCGAAGTTGATGTTGGAGTGGGTGGTGAGGTTATCCGGACGCAACATATATGCCTCTCCGGGGTGCTGCATACGCACCTGCGAGCCATAAAACGCCAGACTCTTGCCCTTAATTTCACACCAGATCTCTTCATGGCCGTAAAAGTGCGGGTGAGGCTCGCCCATCTGCATGGGGAGAATTTCCACGGTGATGATGCCTCCGATTGTGGCCAGGCCGTTCCCTGTGTTGAAGAAGCCGTGAGTGATGTGGGCCCAGTGACCGCTCGCTCCTGGATTAGTAAACGGTGAAGCGTCTTCCGGTGGGTGAGTCGGGAGGTGAGCTTCGTCTTTAACCACGAAAGAGGGAAGAGGTTTGAATCCTGGATAGGTTGGATCGCCGACCATGTAAGCAGTCAGCTGGGTTGTGCCGGTATTGCGCAGCGTGAACTCCAGGCCCTCCGGAACGAGAAGCGCGTTCCCATGGTGAAGCGGCTCCGTCCTGGCGCCGGCCGATATCTCACCTTCGCCGTCTTCTATGTAGAAAAACACCTGCAAGCCCAGCAATGTGCTGGGGACAGTCTGTGCTCCCGGTTCGAGCTGGCCATAGGAGAGGAACTTGGCATGCTCGAGTACAGCGCCAGGGAAGGGTGGGCGGAAGTTGTCGCCCCGCGTGAGAATNNAGGGTATCCGACACGGGGCGGGTGGGGAGATAGATGATATCTCTCGGGCCAAGAAAGCTATTACCGCCAACGTGGGGGGCCTTTCCTGGTTTGTATGGAGGCGGGACAGGGGTTTGCGCGGAGACCGGCCGAATGGCGGCAACGAAGAACAATGCGATCGAAACCGCGCAAATGGCTTTTAACTTCATTCCGTTAGTAAGTTTGCTCAAAGTAGTTCCTCCTCCAATACCAAGGTCTAGTGCGACGCCGTCTTCAAACCCTCTGCAAACCAAAGGAAATTGACCGGTTTGTCTCCGGGTTCTTCGAAGTTGATGCTGGAGTGGGTCGTCACATTATCCGGTCGCAACATAAATGCCTGTCCGGGCTGCTGGATGCGCAGCTGAGAGCCGTAAAACGCGAGACTCTTGCCCTCAACCGCACACCAGACCTCTTCATGGCCGGGATAGTGCGGGTGCGGCTCACCCATCTGCATGGGGAGGATTGCCACGGTGCTGATGCCTCCGACTGTGGCCAGGCCATTATTTTTGCCGAAGAAGCCGGCTTCGATGTGGGCCCAGTGAGCAGTCGCTCCTTGATTGGTAAAGGGTGAAGGCGAGGGCGCATGGTGAGGCCCGCGCCGGAGCGTATCTTCGTCTTTAATCGCGAAGGACGGAAGAGGTTTGAATCCTGGATAGGTGGGATCGCCGACCATGTAAGCGGTCAGCTCTGTTGTGCCGGTATTGTGGAGCGTGAACTCCAGACCCTCCGGAACGAGGAGCGCGCTTCCCTTGTGAAGCGGCTCCGTCCTGCCGCCGGCCGAGACCTCACCCTCGCCGTCGCTTACATAGAAAAACACCTGCAAGCCCTGCAATGTGCTGGGGAGGGTCCGTGCTCCCGGTTCGAGCTTGCCATAGGAGAGGAACTTGGCAAACTGGAGTACAGCGCCAGGGAAGGGTGGGCTGAAGTTGTCGCCCTGAGTGAGAATGTCGCGCACGATCAGCGAGCCGAACATTACCTTTGGTTCAGAGTTGCGCCAGTCGCCGAAGTACATGTCGGCGAGGGTATCCGACACGGGGCGAGTGGGGACATAGATGATATCTCTCGGTCCCAGAAAGCTATTGCCGCCAATGTGTGTGGACGTTGAGGGCTTGGATCGAGGCGGTGTAGGGGCTTGCGCGGAGACCGGCCGAATAGCGGCAACGAAGAACAATGCGATCGCAGCCGCACAAACGGCCATAAGCTTCTTTCTGTTACCAGCTTTGCTCAAAGTCGATCCTCCAACAGCGTTTGCGGTTTTAGACATACATCAGTGCGCAGAAATACCCGAAAGATTCAGATACTCGGGATGCACATTAAGATGCTCGTTCTTTTCGTTCTCGAGGACCTCGGCGAACATGGCATCGATGTCTTTCTGGGGCGGCCGGGTTGCATTCTTGTCTTCGACGCCTCGATCATCTGGCGCTTGATGAGCAAAGAGGACGATCTTTGACCAATCAGCGGGAGAAGGAAAAGTATACGGTCCAGAAGAGTACCCCGCCATCTTTTTGTAGGGCCAGATCATCCAGCCCATCTTGTACTTCTCGGCCAGATCGACATGGGCGATTTCCCAGTCAGGCGTCCGCTCGGCGTAGATCTCATCATCGAAGACCGGCACCTGCCACTTTTCGCGATAATCGAGGTATTGTTGAAGCCAATGAAGATTCGGATCAGCGCCGTAGCTGTGGAAGCTGTAAACGGTGTTGTTATCGAACGGCTTGCCAAACTCGCTAAAGCGCCCAAGTGCTGGTTGCAAAATGATCATGTGATGGGTATCGACCTCGCGGATGGCCGACGTTACGCGACGGTACTCCGGCTCGATAAGATTTTCAAAAGGAAGATATCCCCTCCAGAGCAAGGGCTCATTCATAAGATCGTAGCCCAGGATGGCGGGATCGTCTTTATAGTGGTTCGCAATCCGTTGCCAAGCTTCGTTTACAAATTTCTGCATGCCGGCATCCATCAGCAGCCACGGATATCCAGGACCATCGTCACTTGCCTCGCCAGTGAAGCCGCCGATGCCTGACTCCAGCATCAAGATGATGTAGATATGATCTTCGCGGCACCACTTAGATAGCAGGTCGATGAGTTTGAAGCCCTCGTCGTCGTCGGTCTTGAAGTATTTGCTATGCAATGGGATCCGGATGGTGTTGAATCCGTCTTCTTTAATGCGATCAACGTCCGCCTTAGACATGAAATTCTGGCGCCAGTTGTATAGAAACTCCTGAGCATGCGTGGGCCCCAGGAGATCAGTGAAGACCATCTCAACATCAGTTTGCGACTGGCTGATGCCGCTGAAACCCCAGAAATAGCCTTCCAGCACAAACCAGTTTCCTATGCTGATCCCGCGGATCTGGAGTGGCGCACCTGAAGCGTCCACGATCTCAGTTCCTTGGGTGTGCACGAACTGCGAATGGGCTGCCGGAGATCCCAACAGGAACAGCAGGGAGTAAAAGACAAGAAGGCGCCGAGAAAACATAAAGCCATCCCCCTAACTCAGCTGTCGATGATACTACAACACGATCCACGCGAACTTTTCCTCTCAACTTTTCACAGATTAGCTTTGCAGACTCGCAATCCGTGAGGTTGCAAGGGCTTGCTAGGCGCCAGTAGGCGCGGCTTTGATCGGTTGCAGAAGGGAAGCCGATGAAGCCGATCAGGGAGCCTAGTTTATATTCTTCAGTCAGGAGTCTACGATATGTCTTTTTCTCATCTGGTGTGGCGGCGTTATGGGGTCATGGTTTCAATCGCTCTTATCAGCTACGTTGCAGCAGCACAGACGGAGCCGCCGGAGTCGTCTTCGATGCCGCCTGCTTCGCCCACTTGCGAGAATGTGCCTCACTCCGATCATCCGCACACCCGGATTACGAATGGCCGAATGAATGCCGTTCTCTTCCTCCCCGACCAGAATAACGGCTACTATCGTGCAGCGCGCTTCGACTGGTCCGGTATTATGGCCTGCGCCTCGCTCAACGGACATACCTTCTTCGGCGAGTGGTTCCATCACTATGATCCGATGGCCAACGATGCGGTAACCGGGCCCTCCGAGGAGTTTCGGGAGCCGCTTGGTTATGACGACGCGAAACCAGGAGATGCATTCGTCAAGGTCGGCGTCGGAGTATTGAAGCGAATCGATGACCAACCCTATCAGATTGGCACGCCCTTCCCGATACTGGACCATGGAAAATGGACGGTAAAGGTTCGTAAAGACTCGATTACCTTCCGCCAGCAGCTTCACTCGCCGCTCGGCTATGCCTATATCTACGAGAAGGTGGTGTCGCTGGATAAGAATGCGAACATATTGCATCTGACACACAGTTTGAAGAACATCGGAAGCAAGCCCGTTGATACAACGGTTTACTCCCATGACTTCTTTATGCTGGATAACAAGACGACCGGGCCGGGGATGCAGCTTCATTTCCCATTTGTTCCAGTGCTGTCCAAGCCCTACCCCGATTCGGTACGCCTCGAAGGCTCCACGATCGTATGGTTGTCGCAAATGCAGCCCCACAAATACCCCGGCGGCCCGGTGACGGGCTTCTCCGATAAAGTTTCGGACTTCGACTTCACCTTTGAAGATACGGACATTGGCATCGGTGTCGAAGAGACCTCCGATTCACCCCTCGCGAGCGTTTTCTTCTGGACGATTCCTACGACAGTGTGCCCGGAAGGTTTCGTCGGCATTCATGTCTTGCCAGGCCAGACCCAGACGTGGCGCGTCAACTACCGTTTCTTTACAAAATAGAAGATCAGAACGCACTCGGGAACCTGTGAACAACATAGCAAAATAGGGACGAACCGACCGCCGCCAGCGAACCTTTCGTTGTCGTGAAGGACATTCTATCCCTTTTGGATACCGGTACTTAATCCCGTAAATCGTGCATTCTGGCCGGTAAGTGATTTTTCCCGATTTCGCACCATTTCGCTTGTGTGGGGTTATTAAAATCCTGTATACGTTCACCAATACTGTTGTAAAGTTTTTGGAGGCTTCAACCATGACATATCGATTCTGTCGATACTTATGTCTCAGTTTGATGATGCTGATTGGCATCACGTACGCTTGGGCAGACGTAACCGGGTCCCTTTCCGGTTATGTCCGTGACATCTCTGGGGCAGTAATTCCTAACGGATCTGTAACTGCCACTCAGGTTACCACCGGATATACGCGTAAGATCACCACCGATGCGGGCGGCCACTACGCGTTTATGGCTCTCCCGCCCGGGGTTTACAGCCTGACTGCCTCGGCCACCGGTTTCGACCAGGGAGCCATTCAGCAGATCACTCTCAACGTCAACGATGTGCTGACCTTTGATTTCTCGCTCAAAGTCGGTAACGTGAACACGACCGTCTCAGTCAATGCGGACGCTCTGCAGGTGGATACCGTGAGCACGTCGACGGGCACCACGATTAGCACCAATCAGATCCTGGCGATGCCCCTCAACGGCCGTTCCTACCTCGATCTACTCTCGCTCCAGCCAGGTGTTGCTCCTTCGAATACGAACTCAGGCTACAACGATCGCGCCCCCGCCTCCGGCCTTTACGGCTCGGCCGGCAACGTCTCCACCGACGGTCAGCCTGAGTGGGCCAACGCCTTCCTGGTGAACGGCGCAGAGGTCGACGAGACGAAGAACATGGGCGCCGGAATAATTCCGGACGCTGACTCGGTTGCCGAGTTTCGTCTCCTCACCAACAGCTACAGCGCAGAGTACGGCAAGTTCACCGGTGCAGTCATGAACACGGTGACGAAGTCCGGAACCAATAGCTTCCATGGAACTCTCTTCGAGTTCTACCGCAACCAGAACATGGATGCGATTAACTACTTCGACACCACAAAGGCGGAATTGAAGCGCCACCAATTCGGTGGTGTGGTTGGCGGTCCGATCTGGAGAAACCGGCTCTTCACGTTCAGCGACTATCAGATGTCGCGTCAGGTTGCCGGAGTCAGCACGGGGGTGGTGCAGGTTCTAAGTAACGACGAACGCAATGGCATTTTTTCGGATGCGATACTCGGCACCCCGGTTAATGGTGCGGCCTGGGCCGCAACCCTCGAGAGCCGCGGTGGCGGAACGATCGTCCCCGGGACTACCTTGTACAACCAACTCGGCACGGCGACGACGACCCAAGACATCAAAGGCAATTCCGTGCCCGCCCACAATATCTCCGCCTATATGGACCCGGTCAGCAAGTTGACAATATCGACGATTCCCGCGGCAACTGAACCCGACGGCTACGGTTACGATAATTCGGCCGCGGTGGGAAGCATCGTCGATACCAACTGGGCCCAGCGCATCGACTTCGATAATGTGAAGACGGGTGACTGGTCGTTCTATTATCACTTCGACAGTGCGCTCGCGAACAAACCGGTTTATGGCGACAACGGTGGGGAGACATTGCCCGGTTTTCCAATCAACAACCCATCACGCAGCCAGCTATTTGTCATGAGCAATACCAAGACCATCGGCACTAATTCGGTTAACGTTGCTCGGCTGCAATTTTTCCGCTGGCTGGAGCACACGGCAAACCAGGCTGCCAGCTCGTCAATTAGTACCTATGCCAAGTACGGCTACAATACAGATCCCACGACCGGTGGTATCGTCAACTCCGGACCTCCCGGATACCCATCGTCTATGCCGTCCATGTTCTTCAACACATTTTCGATCGGCACCAACTGGCTGAATCTCTATCAGCCTGAAACGAACTACGGTGTTGAGGACACGTTCAGCAAGACGAAGGGCAGTCACTCGATGAGCTTTGGTGGCACCTTCAAGAAGTACTCGTTAGTTGCCCGAAACACCTGCGCGCCCGATGGATATTTCAACTTTAACGGTAACGAGACGCATGCCGATGTTTCGGACTACTATATTGGCGCTCCGTCCGGATTCGTCCAATGCTCCGTTCAGCTGCTCGACAACCGTACCTGGTACCTCGGGGCCTTCGCCCAGGATTCCTGGAAGGCAACCCCCAGCCTCACCATCAATTACGGCGTGCGCTGGGATGTTCCGCGGCCCTGGAGCGATGCCTATGGCCGTCTGACCACGCCTGTTCCGGGCGAGCAGTCCGTCAAGTTCCCCAACTCACCTCCGGGCAACGTCGTTCCGGGAGATCCGGGAGTTCCGAGCACGATTTCTCCCATCCGGTGGAATGACATTGGACCGCGCATTGGTATTGCCTGGGCGCCTTCGGGCGGAATCTTTGGCCCTATGGGTCAGACCAGCATTCGCGCAGCATACGGAATCTACTACCTGGGGGCTGCGGATAACGGCAACTTCGGCATTCTGGGTGATGCTCCCTGGGGCCTCTACTGGGCATCGCCACAGCCGACGGACTTCGGAAGCCCATACATCACACGCGCGAACGGCGTCTCGCAAGGGCAGAAATTCCCGTTTGTCTTTCCCTCGGGCTCTGGACCGTTTCCGAACTTTGATTTTGGTAATCTGATGCCTCTTTATGTGCCCGGCTACTACAACCACAACAAGACAGATACCGCCGAACATTGGAACCTTTCTCTTCAGCGGCAGCTCGGCAGATCGACTATAGCTACGGCGGAGTACGTGGGAACCGTTGGACACCACATTGAGCATGGCGAAGACCTGATCTGGGGCGATGGGGCGCTCTGCCTGTCGACTCCAGGCTGCGGGCCGTATGGTGAAGGTGGCGTCTACACGTCGGGTGGCACTACGACCTACGGTACCCTCGTTGGGTTGATCGACAACCAGACCATCAGCCCGAACTACACCAATTCCGCTGGAGGCCCGGTGGTGGCCTTCGCCTCGGCGACTTACTTGAAGAACGCGCATAACTCCAACTACCACGCACTGCAGGCTTCGCTGGAACGCCGCGCGTCCGACCTCACCTTCCTGCTCGCCTATACATACGCCAAATCGTTGGACGACGTTGCTGCCCATTGGGATCCCCGCCCCGGCGAGCAGCATCGTGCCTACGGCTTGTCGTCATGGGACATGCGGCAGAACTTGGTGGCCAGCTACTCCTGGGCTGTTCCGTTCCAACGGGTTCTCGGCCACAACCGAGCTAGCGAGGGATGGCAAATTACGGGCGTCAGCCACTTCAACAGCGGTTTCCCGATCAGCATGGCGAGCGGAGGCGACTTTGCTCTCACCAACCTCGGGATCGATTATCCCAACCAGGTGGGTTCAATCAAGAAACTCAATCCCCACTCTAATGCGACGAATCATGCCTACTTCGACACGTCAGCCTTCGCCAATAACCTCCTCACGTGTGGTAGTACTCCAACCAACCCTATTCCAGGCTACGAAACTTGTGGCGTGACGGGCAACGTGAGGAATTACGCCTTCTCCGGTCCCGGACAAATCTCCACCGATGCGGGTGTTGAAAAAGACACGAAAATCAGAGAGGGAATGACACTCAACCTGCGCATCGAAATGTTCAATGTTTTCAACCATGCCAACTTCAACAGTGTGAGCGGCGACGCTAACAGTGGCCAGTTCGGCGAGGCAACCAATACGGCGCCTGGCCGCGTGGGTCAGATAAGCGGCAAGTTCATCTTCTAAATCAACCCGCAGTGTACAATTCGTACGACCAACGCAGAGAGAAATGCGAGCAATCGCATTTCTCTCTGCGTTCTAATAGCTGAGCTTTGAGGTGAATAGAGAATTGGCGATTCTAATACCTCGTACCGATCCGCGCTTCGATACCCTGAGACAAGCCAGAAACGGCCGCTGGCCGGTAAACCCCGCCGATGGAGTTGGCAGCGTTGCACTCTGCCTCAACTCCCAAGACGCCGCCGAAGTGCTGCAACAAGTTATTGGCGCAGGGCAACGGCCGACAATTCGTTCTGGCGGCCATTGCTATGAAGATTTCTATGCCAACAATCCCAGCGGCATGCTGATGGACACATCCTTGATGGACCGCGTTGCCGTCTCGCCGAGCGATGGCAGCTATCGCGTGGCCGCGGGAGCCACGCTGGGTAAGACCTATCAGGAACTTTACAAGCTGCATAACGTGACGCTTCCCGGCGGTACCTGCGGTTCAGTGGGTGCGGGTGGACATATCACCGGAGGGGGATATGGAGCTGTGTCACGGTTGTTTGGGACAGCAGCGGATTGGGTGACCGGGGTCGACATCCTTACGGTTGACGGGAGCGGAAAGGTTAACCTTCGCACTTGTACCGCGAAACAGGATGCGGATCTACTTCGCGCCTGCCGCGGCGGCGGCGGCGGGAACTTTGGCGTGATTGTCGACTATGTCTTCGACGAACTGCCGCGCGCCCCGCAGGAGGTCATCATGTGGGAAATGATCTTCCCCTGGGCTGAGATGACCGAGAAGAAGTTTACCAAGATCCTCGACACCTACGGCAACTACTTTGCCACGCGTGGTCATGATCCTGAGACTTGGGGCTTAATGTGCTTCTTCATAGTCAATCACAAGGCTAGCGGTTATCTCAGACTCTCAGTGCAGTTCTGCAGCCCGGATGGCATGTGCAGAGATACAAAGGTGCTGGACGAGTTTCTCGCTCCGTTTCAGGAGCTCAACCCTGCGGTCAACTCGCTTGCCGCGCAGAGCGTCACCCGAGCAGCGGAACATTCTGCGCCGCATGGCATGCTACGCACTCCATGGGCTGAAACCGGAGCTGCCGGAGGCGCGTATCTCGGTTCCACGCGGGCCAAGTACAAGTCCACCTGCATGAAGAACAACTTTACCGCACACGAGGTCGGAGTATTTTACAAGCACCTTACGCGCATGATGCCCGGGGTGGACCTTACGCGTTCGATGGTAGAGGTCGACTCCTACGGCGGCGCAATGAGCCGCAAGGAAATGCTCGAAGAGACAGTGGCTTACCAGCGGTCGAGCGTCATGCGACTGCAGTTCCAAACCTACTGGACCGATGCCGCGGAGGACGAGGGGCATAACAACTGGATCCGTGAATTTTACCAGGAGCTTTACTCCAGCCCTGAAGTCGATGCAGCTCATCAGGGAACACCATTTCCGGGCGCGAACTATCAAGGGTGCTACATCAACTATCCCGACGCAGACATGCTCGACCATGCATATTGGCCCCAGCTTTACTACGGGCCAAACTACGAATTCCTGCAGCAGGTGAAGAAGAAATACGATCCGAACAATGTCTTTCATCACTCAATGTCGATTCGAACTTAATGTCTGAGGTGTCTAGCGGGAGGCGGAGATGAAGCGGACGGTCGAGTGGGATCGCAGACGTTTTTTACAACTGATGGCTAGCACCTCGTCGTTGGGGATCGCAGGCAGCCGGTTCGGCTGGGCGGTATCTCAAGCAGCTCCGGCGCGTAAGGCTAATTTTGCCTATATCGGAGCAGAGCACGAAATTCATGTGTACTCAATCGCCGCGGATGAACGCTTTATAAGGCAGCAGACAATCTTCAGCGCCCATCCTGTGGCGATGGCGATCAGCGGCGGGAATCTATATGTAGCCAACGGTGTTTCTGAATTTGGCAATCTACCGTGCGGGAGCGTGGAGGCCTACGGAATTGACGCGTCGACCGGCCAGTTAGAGTTGAAGAACCGTGTGGCATTGTCGCTGTCAGGTATCTTACCCCGCGACTTGGCGATATCCCCGGATGGACGTAGCCTTGTGGTCGCGGTCCATGGCGGTGGCGCATATAACGTGCTGCCTATACAGGCAGACGGGCAGCTGGGAAGGGTATCGGGGATTCTCAAGGAGGTTGGTTCTGGACCACATGCGTCGCAGGCGGCGGCGCATCCTTCGGCGGTGATCTTTGACCGATTTGGGCGTCTGCTGACGGCGGACCAAGGCACTGACAAGCTGAGCGTGATTTCGCTTAGCAATGGCGAACTGATGGTCGCCGATCGCTGCAAAGTGATTGCCGGCAGTGGACCGAGCAGCATTGTGCTGGACCATAACGGCAAACGGCTCTTTGTGGCGCACGCACTGAATGGGTTGGTCTCTAGCTTCAACTATAACGAGACGTCAGGCAGGATTCTGGATCGCACTAATACGGTTCGGGCTTCGGCTGTGGGCGAGATGGCTATGTTAGCGATGCATCCTTCGGGCGAAATGCTGTACAGCTCGCACGGCGATGGTATGGATGTATGGAAGATTGCAGCGAATGGCTCTCTCGAGGCCTTGACCGGAGTGGGAGGAGTTCAGGTGAATGGGCTGTATGTAACTGCGGATGGCAAGAACTTATTGGCTTTGAGCGGCGATGGGGTGCTCAGGATGAAAATCAATCCTGCTACCCACCTGCCTTCCGCCCCGGCCAAAGTGGCTACCGTTTCCAAGCCGGTTAGCATCGCCATCTTATAACGCCGTCGAAGGTGCGGGAAGTTGAATTCGCTCATATGCAGCGCGCACTATCACGAATCACGCAAAGGAGAATCTATGACAGGCAAGACGATTGCGATTGCTTTATTTGTGGCGGCTGGACTTACCCCTCTGGCGCAGGCTCAACAAGACGAGCAGCCCCCGGTGGGCAGTAACGCCTATGTAGACATGTATTTTACCGACTGGCACACAACAACACCCCAAACCAAAGGTCCCATCACGGAGTACACCGTCTTCACCAAGGGTGACGCGATGAAGCCTACCACCAAAGGCGCCGTCCTCCGCTACGTCAATTCGTATGTTTACGACAGCCTGGCCCCCAACGCCTCCTCGCCATCGACTACTCTCTCCGGTCAGCAGCGGGTCTATTACTTCACCTCCGGCACAGGCACGATTTCAGCCGGTGGCGAATCGGCTCCAGTCTCCACCAATGTCGCGGTTTTGGTGCCGGCCAACCTAGCCTTCACCATTAAGAACACGGGCACGGATCCCCTTGGCGCCTACGTTATCACCGAGCCCACTCCTAGCGGCTTTCAGCCGGGCGCCAAGCTTGTGGTTAAGAACGAGGAGCTTACTCCCATCAACACCACCGTGCCGGACTGGTCGCGATTGGTCAGGCCGCTTTTTACCGCAAGCGACGGGTTGGCTACGATTACCAGGGTAGCGTCGGTCACCCTTGATGAACTGACTATCACCCGGCCCGTGGTTGGCGATATGCCAAACACCGAGAATTTGTGGATGGAACTTTCCGGTACCAGCATCGCCTTCATCGGACCGTACCTCCGCCGTCAGACCCCTGGCATAGCCTACGAGCATCCGCCGGACAATCTGGCTCCCACAGCGAACGTCAACTACTCTGAAGATCACCAGATAAAGTTGCTCCTGGTATCGACCGATGGCCAGTAAATCGTGGCGCCTGTTCCGGAGGTGGCGAGGCATCCGCTGACGGCGCACAGCGGAGCCATCGCGGTGCGGCTGAGCCATGGCCAGAGCATCCCGAAGCGCGTTCCCATGCAATTAACGCGGCCCAGCGAGCGAATGAGACTGGGTCCAGAAACTCTGTCTTGAGCGCGAACCTGGGCTTTGTGCGTTATATGGAATCGGTTTAAACGGTCATGTTGTACACAGACTGGAGACGTCGTACTTATCTCGATCTCCCTATTTGCAGAGAGGGCTGGATCCATGGCTTGAAACAATGATGCAGCGATGTTGGTCACAGTGTGTTACCCGTATGCGCTATATACCGATGACCGTCGAAAGAATAAGGTCGGGACGCTAACCAAAGCGCCAGGAGGCACTCCAAGTCTATGAGCGGTATTATGTCTTCGGAATTGATTCCAATGCGTTGGCCCTCTCAGTGGCGGGACTCCTCCACCTTGCAACGTTTATCGAACACCCCCATTAATTGCCTGCTGATCGAGGGTCCAGATCCCCTGCGTTCTGTTGTTGAACAGGCACAAAAGAATGGCATTCGCGTAATTCACGGGACGTCTGAGCTTTCCGGCATCACTGTCGTACAAGGGGAGTGGCCAGGCATAAGATTGTCTCGATCAGGCGGTCGGAACACGGCATCGTCCGGTCCGACGGGCTTACCATGGGTCAATTCTAATGGATGGGAAATCCGCTTAGTGGCCGCGCTCAATCCAAAATCGACCATCTGGGTTGACGTGACTCCGAAGGATCCTTCCGTGTCGTATCAGCTGTGCGTCGCGGACGTTGCTGCGTGCGGCGGGAATTGGATTATTTCACTGGACGATCAACTCGCGGCTGGGATCGAACGTGGCGACGCAGAGCCCATGGAGACATGGAAAGGTTTGGTCGAGAGTGTCGAGTTCTTTGCTACGCACAATGACTGGCCGTCCTACGGCGGATCTGCTGTGGTCGGCGTCCTATCCAGTTTTTCCGGCGAAGATAAGGCATTGAGTTGGGAAGTTGTAAAGCTCCTGAATCGAACGACTGAGCAGTATCGAATCATTCCGAACGGGAGTTTCTCAGCGAACTCGCTAAGCGGTCTTCAGGCGGTGCTTTGTCCTGAGTCCGATCTGCCTGGCGGCGGCATAAGGAAGCAGCTTTTGGATTTTGTGCAGAATGGCGGATTACTGATTACGAGATCCGCATGGCATGGCATTCCGGGAACTCCCGCGGACTGGGATCATCCCCGTTATGCCGGCCGTGTGCTTGGGAAGGGAAGCGTCGCGGTCGCGAAGTCGAAGGATGCTGCGGACCCTTACATGATGGCGAACGACGCAGTTGTCCTCGTGAGCCACCGTTTCGACTTACTCCGTCTCTGGAATACAGGGTCGGTCAGCGCCTACCTGAGTGAAGCACCTGATGGCAAGCGCGCAGTCGTGCAGATGGTCTTTTACGCACGGGAAATGAACGGCGCAATGGCAGCACATGGACCAGTAAATGTGTCGGTCAGGGTGGCTGGCCGATACCGGACCGCTCGACTGCTGACTTTTGACAAGCAGCCGCTAGCGTTGGGGCAGCCGGATGATCACGGCATCGGCATGGTAATCGATGAGGACTCAGTCGAGTTGCACTTGCCGCCGCTATCCTGCTACGCGGCTGTCGAGTTAGGTGTATGATGCAGCGAACCAAGGATCTAAGTGTATACGCGGGAGGACACGTGAACACCCACAGCCGTAGAGAAGTAATGAAAACAATGGGATACGCGGCGATCGCTGCTGGTGTTTGCGGGAAGGTGCCGTCGTTGCTGGCTTCTCCCGCACCAACCGCTCCTGTTGCGATTGGCACGTGCAAGACCTACAACTCGGCTGAACTACTCTCAACGCTAGACAAAATGTTCGATCAGCTTGGCGGGCTGAAGCGTATTGTTAACGGCAAAACCGTGGCCATCAAAATCAATTGCACGGGAGAGGCCACCTGGCGCCTCGGGTTCCTGCCACTGGGCGATACACACTACACGAGCCCGGAAGTTATCACGGCTGCGGTGCATTTAATGGGGAAAGCCGGGGCAAAGCGCATACGTATCCTCGAAAGCTCATTTTCGTCAGTACCGCTTGAAGAGCTTCTCCTGCAGGCCAATTGGGATCCACGGCAAATCGCAAGCGCCGCGTCGAATGTGGATTTTGAGAACACAAACTTCCTTGGAAAAGGCAAGAAGTACTCGCGTCTGGTTGTGCCGTTCGGCGGTTATCTGTATCCTGCGTTCGAATTGAATCATTCGTACAGTGATTGCGATGTATTCGTAAGCATGGCCAAGTTGAAAGAACATGAGACGACCGGCTTCACGCTGTCGATGAAAAACTGCTTTGGGATCTCCCCGTGTTCGATCTACGGCTCAAGCGCAGGAATCGATGAGCCCGATGAGAACCCAAGGGGAGGACGCGGCGTGCTGCACTCCGGTAACCGTCAGCCTTCGAAGATTGCGCCCGCGGAGTTAAACCCCACCTCCCCCAGGCAAGACGGTTATCGGGTGCCGAGGGCGGTAGTAGATTTGGTTGCGGCTCGCCCCATCGATCTGCAAATTATCGATGGAGTGAAATCAATGTCTGGGGGGGAAGGGCCGTGGGCTCCGGGAGTTGCCGCCGTGCAACCTGGACTGCTTGTTGCCGGGACGAATCCAGTTGCCACCGACGCCGTTGGCGTGGCGTTGATGTGCCTCGATCCCATGGCGGACCGTGGAACTCACCCGTTCGAGACTTGCGATAAGTCAAGGGCCTGCGATAACATGCTGAGGCTGGCCGAGCAGGCGGGCCTTGGCACCCGCGACTTGAACCGTATTGAAGTCATCGGGGCCCGTATCAAAGATGTTGCCGTCAACTATGCAGCTCAACGCACGGCGAGTCTGATGAGATACGGCCCGTTGCCGACGAGGGGAATTTCTCCAGCATTGATGTAGTACTGTGCCGAGGCTGGAACGGATGAAGCGCGAAAGCGGAATATCTTTGTTGGCATCCCCGAAGGGATTCGCGCAGCATTGAAGGAGCTTCCTAGTCCAGATTGTGGGGCTGCAATTGGCCCCTCGCAGCGTGCGCTGACCAGTTGGAAGAAGATAGTTGCGCCGAGGTCGTCCAGCGTCAGGTAGCCCATCTCGCCGATGATGAGAACCTTGGGGGCGATGTAGACACGCATGTGGCGATCGAACCGCTCTTCGCGGTGAGCGCGGCCCAGGTCTTGGCAAACTACATTCGAGACGACAGACCGAACAGTGGTGCAATCAAGGAGGCAGGAGGCCGTTTCGAGGAGAACTCGGGCGCGCGATTAAAAAGGGGCATCCACCTCCGGGTAGCCTGACCAGCTCCTCGAAGCACTCAAGAGACGCTCCAGTCGATGGCGAATCGGAAGTTCGGTGATTGACAAACCGATGGGCAGCTTCTATACACTATGGATGCGAATTCAGTAATTGCTTGCGGAATGTGGCGGCACACACTGCTCGCTTTAGATACTTCCTGTTGCACACCTACACAGGGCATAAATGACCGAGCTCGCGCATTGATTTGCCCGATAAAACAGCGGGCGAATTCAGTCCGGGTCGAGGCAACTAACAGCCGCCTTCAACCATGACCCCAATGCCATCAGATTGAGGGGGGAACTTGCAATCGATTCCGTCGCAGCTCGAGCAAAACATTCAGTCTCAGGTGGATTCCCTCTCCAGCGTATTGCGGTATCAATCCGGAGACGGGTTGGCGGCGCTCCTGAAAGCAGCGCGACTCCTCGCATCCTCACGGCGAGTCCTCATCACCGGAATGGGTGCGTCGCTGTTTGCGTCCGTCTCGCTTGAGTATCGTCTCTGCTCCCGGCAAATTGACGCGACTGTCATCGAAGCCGCCGAACTGCTGCATTATCGACACAAGGGCTATTCCGATGCAACAGTGGTTATTATTTCGCGGTCGGGAGAGTCGGTCGAGGTTGCCCGGCTTCTGCGGCTCCTTAAGGGCCGGCAAACGATCATCGGAATCAGTAATGAGCGGGGCAGCCTTCTGGCCCGCGAATCCGATATCAGTTTGCACATCGGCAGTCTCGCCGATGAGATGGTGGCGATTCAAACGTATACCGGGACCCTGTTGACCGGGTACCTGCTCGACTGTGCGATTGACGATCGCACGGACTGTGGCAAAGAGGAAGTCGAGGCTCTTCTCCCCAGTTTTGCGGACCTCGTCTCCGGTTGTCTCAGTCAGCGTGAAAGATGGGATGCCTTTCTCGAGATCGGCTCTCCCGTTCATCTCCTCGCGCGTGGACCGTCATGTAGCTCCGCGCTGGAAGGCGCTTTGCTCTTCAATGAAGTTGCAAAGTTCCCTGCTGTCGGAATGCCGCTGGCATCGTTCCGCCACGGCCCGGTGGAGTTGGTGGACAAGAACTTCAGGGGCCTTATTTTCGCGCAGGTGGGAGAAACCCAGGATCTCAATTTGGCCCTTGCTGAGGACCTGGTCCGATTCGGTGGACAGGTCCGAGTCATCGGGCCAGCGCAAGCCTGTGCATCGGAACTGGAATGGTGCGACATACCAGTCGTTCCTGAGATACTGTCTCCGATATTTGAGATTGTTCCCGTGCAAGTGGCAGCGTTGCGCATGGCCGAGCTGCGGGGAATTGCGCCGGGAAGCTTTCGCTTTGCTCCCCAGGTCGCAACAGATGAATCAAGCTTCATTGTGAAGTGAGGAAGTCCGGCAATACAAACAGGCAGCGAGGCGCTGCCAATGCAGGATCGAATCAGCTTGCTCGGTAAGTTTGTTCGATCATGCCCAGGCTCAGTTGGAGGGTCATTTCTTGCAATGGTAATCGGCGAAACACTAAAGGCCCGCTGGTTTTGGTACTCCGTGCTTTGCGTCTTTTGTTGGGGAGGATGGGCGCTGGCTGCAAAATTCGGTTCCAGGGAAGTCCCTCCAGAGACGATGCAGTTCCTTTTCACCGTGGGCGCGATGCCGGTCTGCATTGCTCTGCTCATCGCACGGCGTTTTAAATTGGAGAAGAGCCCGAAAGGGATCTTCTATGCAGTATTGAATGGCGTACTCTCATCAGTCGGCAGTCTTGCCCTCTTTGCCGCGTACCACACCAATGGCAACACGTCGCTGATCACCTCGTTGACCGCACTCTACCCGATGATCACCGTGCTGCTGGCGGTCACAATCCTTCGTGAACGGTTCGGCGTCATCCAGGCGGTCGGCCTCGGGTTCGCGGCTGTCGCAGTCGTGATCTTTTCGCAATAGGAGCGTTTATGGTCCATCTTCCGCCGTGGTTCTGGTTTGCCATGATCACAATCCTCGCGTGGGGAATTGTCGGGCTGCTGCAGAAACTCTCGACGAATTTCATCTCCGCGGAGTCATCGCTGATCTGGCTCGGAGTGGGTTTCTTGCTGTTTGAGCCGCTTGTCTATCCCGGAAAGACGCTCTTTAGTTACTCCAATTTGAATATTACCTGGGCTCTTGTGAGCGGAGTCTTGAATGCGCTTGGCGCCTGGGCATTGTTCGCCGCCCTTAAGAGCGGCGGGAAAGCATCGATCGTTGCCCCGCTCACCGCGCTCTATCCGCTTGTCGTCATCGTGCTGGCTCCAGTTGTCCTGCATGAGTCCATTACGCGGCTGCAAGTTGTGGGCGTAGTCTGCGCCTTGGTGGCAGTAGTCTGTCTCTCCGTCGAATCCGCGCCGAGCGAGACTAGCCGGGGGCCCGGGCTGGACGAAACATGCAACGGCAAACTTCTTGAGAGGTGAGATTACGATGAAGAACGGTCCAGTACGGGTTGGCATTATCGGTTCGCAGTTCCAGGCAGACGGTCACGCATCTGCAATCAGTATGATTCCCGACGACATGTCCGTGGTAGCCGTGGCCTCACCCACCGCAGGCCATGCCCAGTCGTTTGCCGACCGCTTTAACATTCAGCGCGTCTACACAGACTATAGAGATCTGGCCGCCGATCCGGAGATTGAGGCTGGCATTATCACCGCACCCAATTCGCTGCACTGCGAGATGGCCGTTGCGCTTGCGCGCGCTGGAAAGCATGTCATTTGTGAGAAGCCGCTCTGCCTCACGCTGGACGAAGCCGATTTAATGATCGAGACCTGCCGCAGCAATGGAGTCATGCTGCTTTATGCCGACGAGTTGCTTTTCACGCCGAAATACCAAAAGGCGAAGGAAATGGCGGACCTCGGCGCCTTCGGCAAGGTGCATCTCGTCAAGCACAGTGAAAAGCACTCTGGGCCGCACTCGGATTGGTTCTGGGATGTGAATCGATCGGGCGGCGGAGCACTCCTAGATCTGGGCTCCCACGGAATTGTTTTCGCCTACTGGTTTCTCGGTAGACCTAAAATCGTCAGCGTCTACTCCCAGCTTGGCACCTACGTACACCGGGAAAAGACAAAAGCCGACGATGAATGCGTTACGATCATCGAGTTCGAGGGCGACGTTATGGCCGTCATTGAAAACAGTTGGAGCCGCCTTGGCGGCATGGACGATCGGATCGAGATTTACGGCGAAGGCGGTCTCACTCTGGCCAACCTCCTAATGGGTAACGCACTGCCCACCTTTAGCAAGTATGGATTCGGCTACGCAGTAGAAAAGGCTCCGACCACGACTGGCTGGACGTACCCGGTTTTCGATGAACTATGGAACTACGGTTTACCCCAGGAGGTGCGCCACTTCGCCCGCGCCATACGCGGAGTGGAAGCACCGCTGTGCACGGGCGAGGACGGCAAGACCGTGCTCGCGGCAATCTATGCGGCCTACGCCTCCGCTGGTTTGGGCCGCAAGGTCTTGCTGCCCTACGAACCCACAACAAAGCGCCCTATTGACGAATGGCTGTCTCGCACGGCTCGCCCCGATGTGCCCTAGCAGCCTGTAGTGAAAGTCCGAATTGCTGAAAACTTCCCTCGGGGGCTAAAGCCCACCATTTATTTTCTGCGTGTTGCGGCACGACTAAAGTCGTGCCCTTTCAAAGCCCGACTTTCACCACGGGCTGTTAGGAGAGATGAGGTTTATTTCTGCCCTCACCGCTCGCCCATTGCTGAGCGAAGCTGGAGTTCATGGCGGCCACCAAATACCCGGCCATGAAGGATGAGGAGATTTTTCCACCTCATCTCTGGTAATCTCATGCATTCTTGCGGACGTCACTTCGTTCCGGTGGCGGTCAAGGGCGCATGTTCTCTGTGCGGCGCACCAGCGGGTTTGCCCCTTGACAGCCACCGCAGCGGAGACCATCCATGTCGAGAATGTGTGTGCTAGTCTGCCGCTATGGCATTCTCGCGATTAGTGACGGCGGAAACGTCTTTGTATAGCGATCCTTCCTTCATGATCACGTGCAGGTTCTTCTTGTGAACGACCAAATCCAGGTCCTCGAGCGGATCACCGTCAACCAGGAGCAGGTCGGCAATAAACCCTTCCTTGATCTGGCCCAGTTCGTGGCCCATACCCATGACCTGTCCGCCGATGCGCGTGCCGCATTGCAATGCTTCGCTGGGTGAGAAACCGAGCAGGTTGACGAAGTGCTTGAGGTCGCGCGCGTTGTCTCCCTGCGGTGATTGGGCGAAACCGTAGTCTCCGCCGATGAGGACCCGGACGCCGCGCTTGCGTAGCTCGGTATAGACCGCAGCGGTTGTATCAATGGTGCGCTGCATCTTGCGCCCTACTTCAGAGTCGCGATAGAAACCGAATTTTTCGCCTTCATAGAGGGTGCAATAGATGATGCCGATGGCCGGCCCAACAAAGATTCGATCCTTGGCGGACTCCAGCATGTCGATTGCTTCTTCGTCCGCGGATTCGCAGTGATAGATCACGTCGATTCCGTTGCGGACGGCACGCTTTACCGACTCTGCAGCGCGGGCGTGGCAGTTGACCCGCTTGCCGAAGTCACGGGCAACCCTGACCGCGGTCTGTATTTCTTCTTCGCTCATCACGGTGAGGCCGCCGTGCGCGGCCGGGCTGAGATCATCTCCGGAAATGTTGAGCTTGATGTTGTCCACGCCTTCGCGGCAGCAGAGGCGGACGGCCTTTCGTATCTCATCCTTGCCGTCGGCGATGAGACCGAAGCTCTCGTAATACATGTGAGCCTTGCGCTCGTCGCCGAGGCCACCGGTAACGGTGATTTCCGGGCTGCCAGCGCGCATACGCGGGCCGGGGAACTCTCCGGCATTGATGGCGTTCCGCATCACAACGTCGAGCCGCAGTTTGGATGTGGCTGCGCTATAAGCGCTGGTGAAGCCGTGATCGAGCAGGGTCTTGGCATTGCGCGCCGTCAGCAGCATATGCTCTTCGGGGGGAATGTTGCCGAGGTCGGAGTCGTTTACCGCTCCGCCGAATGAGATGTGCGCATGGCCTTCGACAAGGCCCGGCATCAGTGTTCGGCCTTTGGCCTCGATCACGATGGCGCCGTCTACTGCAAGGCGCTCCGGTTTTCTTGCAATGGCTTTGATTCGGCTGCCCTCAACCAGCACGTCACCGGGAAAGGCATCTGCACCGCTGCCGTCCCAAATGCTTGCGCCGCGAAATAGAATTGGTTTCATACCATCACCTCCATGTGGTTTGTTGGCGCCGACCTATTGGTCGGCCACATAAGCGCCGATGCGACCCGCCAGGCCGGGCGACAATCGTGCGATTATCAAACCGTAGACCACGGACAGGGCGAGGACCCCGAGCGCAATCCACGGAAAGACGTTGTAGGGCCATGGCTGGTCAGGCTGAAGGAGGCCCCACAGGGGAAACAACATGATGACTGTGCCGGGTCTGCGTGCTGGATATGGATCCATGCACGGGCATTGGGCTCCCGGATTTTGTTATTTTGCTACGTTTCGGCCTTGCATTGCAATTGCGGTGTCAAGCGCCATGCGAATTGCACCGTACAGTTGGGCATCCGCGCCGAGAGTGCTGCAGCTGACCTGGCAGTGAGCGCTTTGTTCCCGCCGACGAAGGATCGTCTGAACCGCAGGGCTGAGGGCAGGATGCAGCCCCACGCTTCCGCCGAGGACAAAAAGAGGGCAACTCAGCACGAGCGACAAGTTATAGATTGCATACGCAAGGAGCTGCGCGGACCGCTGCAGAATTGCGCGGGCCAAAGGATCGCCGTTTTCCTGCGCGGCATGGTCAAAAATCTGAGTCGCAGTCAGGTCTTTGGGCAGGCGGGTCTTTTCCGGGTTCCACGCGCGCAGCCACTGGTTTCGGATGCCTTCACCACCTGCCAGGCTTTCGAGCGCGCCTGGCTCACCCGGTCCGGCAGGCTCTTCTGGCGCCCCGGGGACGAGCATGTAGCCAATCTCTCCCACTGTCCAACCCATGCCGCGCAATGGAGTGCCGTTCAAGATGATTCCGGCGCCGATGCCGGTGCCGACCGCAATAAACACGAAGTCTTTTGCACCTTGCCCAATGCCCGCGCAGCTTTCGCCGAGTGCGGCAAGATTCACATCGTTTTCAATCGCTGCTGGAACGCCAAGCGCGGACTCAAGCATTGCCTGCAAGGGAATGTCGCGCCAGCCCATTAGATATGACGTAGCAATAACGACTCCGGCATTTACGTCGGTAATACCGGGAGCGCCGGCCGCGACCGCGAGCAGAGACTTGCGCGATAAGCCCTTCTCCTGCAAAAGCTTATCGATACTTCTGCGAATCATGTCTACGACCAGTTGCGGATCGCGTATGCCCGCGGTCGACGCGGACTGCCTGGCAATGATGGCACCGGACGAGTCTGAAAGCGCTACGCGCAGGTTGGTCCCGCCAATGTCTATGCCGACAACATAGCCGGTGTCATGCTCCGTAAGCGGTTCTTGTCTGAGTACGCCGGAGAAGGACTGCTGCGCCATCTTGAAAATTCACCTCTGAATCTTAGGTTAATTGCACGATTTGAATTGCGCTGGTTATACCGCTGTACTGGTTGCGGCGCTGATGCTTTCCAGTTCACGCCCCTTGGTTTCCGGGATGATGAACCGCGTAAATAGCAGCGTAAGGATGCAAAACCCACCATAGATACTAAAGGTGAGCGAGTTACCAGCAGCGTTGAGAAGCGAGAGGAACGTAAGCGAAACAATAAAATTTGAGATGCCGGCGCCCAGAGTCGCGGCGGCAACACCGCGGCCCCGCAGCCGCAGAGGGAAGACTTCGGCGACCAGAATCCATGCGATTGGCCCCATGCTGGCTGCGAAACATGTGATGTAGACCATTAAACAGACTGTAGCCAGAATGCCCAAAGACCCTGCCAATGCTGCCTGAAAGTGGAATGCCACTGCAAGGGTAAAGAGGGACGCGGTCATGCCGCCCACTCCCGCATAAAGAAGTGGCTTGCGGCCTATGCGGTCGACCAGGGCCAAGGCAATCACGGTAGCAAGAACATTTGTAATCGCAACCAACAGGGTGGCAAAGATTGCGTGACTGTTGGAGGTGATGCCAGCCATTGTAAAGATCTGTGGGCCGTAATAAATGATGGTGTTGATTCCTGTGACCGGATAAAGAATGGTAAAGCCAACGGCGATAATCAGCGATCGGCGCACGGCTGGACTCCAGAGCGCGCTCCAGCGGGTTTCTACCTGCGCTGCCAGCCCGCTGCGGATGTCATCGAGCAAGAGCTGCGCGCCTGCCTCGTTGGTATACGAGTCGAGCACACGCTTTGCCTCCGCGGTGCGATTCTTTGAGAACAACCACCGTGGACTCTCAGGGAGCGTGAGGATCATGAGCAGGAAGATGACTGCCGGTATTGCCCCGATTGCGAACATCGTTCTCCATGCCTGCTGCCCGGCGAGCCAGTAGCCTACGAGGTCCGAGATGGCGATGCCTACAGTGAGGGCAAGTTGGTAGAGTCCAATCAGCCTGCCGCGCGATTTCGGCGGCGAGAGCTCAGAGACATAGACTGGCGCGGTGACGGAGGTGAATCCGATTGCAACGCCCAGCAGCATGCGCGCAACAATTAGGGCGCCGACGTTCGGCGAAAGCGGGGCAAGAATTGAACCCAAGATGAAGATTCCGCCGCCCCATAGAAGAGTGTTACGTCTTCCGATCCGGTCGGCGATGGCTCCGCCGTAGATGGCTCCGAGCATGGCTCCCACGAGCACTACGCTGACGACTATCTCCTGCATCTGTGTCGAGAGGTTGAACGTGCTGCGCACAAAAATAAGCGCCGCAGCTATGATTCCCATGTCGTAGCCGTACAGAATGCCCCCCAGGCCGGCAATGAGGGATACTCGCCAGATAAAGCCGCTTCTTACCTGCGGATTGACGGAGTTCTTTTCTTGTTGCAAACTATTACCTCTCTCGGATGATAGTCTCTAAAAGGGACATACTTAATAACAGTAACAAACTCTGTACAACAAGTCGAGGATTCAGATGAGCGAAACGGCGTCAAGCCCGCGCTGGATATCAGGCATTGCACCGCCTACGGAACTGTTGACTGCGAACGGAACCCAGATTCTGGAATTTGAGTGCCGCCAGCAGCCTGAGCGCCTGCACGAAATCATCAGCGCTTACAGCAAAGATGAGGAAATTCGAACAGAGTTGAAGTCACTACGCAATCTGGCGCGAACAAAAGGGCCGGTGATGTTCATCGGCATGGGCGGCTCTCTTTGTTCAGCGATCAGCGGGTCCATAATGCTCCAGAGCCACGGCCGTTCTTCGTTTTCGGTCGACGCGGGAGAATGGCTGCATTATGGCTCCTCTGATTGGCAGGATGCCGCTGCCTCCATCCTGCTGACAACGTCCGGCGAGAGTGCGGAGTTGGTTGAACTGCTCAAGCGCATGGGGGGAGAACGGCAGGGTCTGATCTGCAATAACACGGCAAGCCCCTGCTGGAAGCTGGCTCATCACAAATTGCCCATTCTGGCAGGACCGGAATACGGCAATGCGACCAAGAGCTACACAAATGCTACTGCAGCGTCGATCATTCTTGCTTCGGAGATGTTGTCTTATCATTGGGAAAGCGATGCTATGCGCGCGTTGGAGGTTTTTGCCGGCAGCCTGGATCGCGTTTTTGGAATGCGGGAACAGATGGAAGAGTTCTGGCGCGGTGCTGCGAATACTGAAGTCATAGGGCGCGGCTCAGCCTATGGAGCTGCAATCATGGGTGCTTTAACAATTCGTGAAATGAGCGGTCACCGGGCTGCGCCGCATACAGGCGCAGGGTTCAAGCATGGGCCGAATTTAGATGTGGATGCTTCGCACCTTGCGGTGATCTTCGCGCTGGGCCGCGTTGCCGGGCTGGGCGTGAAGCTCGCGCAGGAGTGCAATCGGCGAGGAGGCAAGGTGATCCTTGTATCGAGCGAGAATCACGAGGGCAGTGACCAGTTGCTTCCAGTAAAAATGGATGCGGTGCCCGAACCGTGGGAGAGCATTACCTCCATTCTCGTAGCCCAGGCACTCACTCTTGGAATTATTGAAAAGATTGGCTGCAGGCTACCTCCGCGCTTTCAGTATGGGGTGATGGAGCAGTAGCTCATTGCGAGCACATTTTGAAATGGTGGCGAGCTGACTGTGAAGAAGAAATTGTTTCCAATCGGTAGGCCTTCTGTCCTGAGGCATACCAACGCTTTGAGTATCCTGGCTCTTCTGCGCGAAGCCGGTATATGCTCGCGCGCAGACCTGGTTCGCGCATCGGGACTGAGCGCTCCGACTGTCACAAATGTGGTAAGAGACCTGCTTGCGGCCGATCTTGTCGAGCCTCTTGGCGAAGGGGAGTCCAGCGGCGGGCGTCCGCCGGATTTGATCCGGTTCAAGGCAAAACGCGGATGCGTTCTCGCTGTGCAGATTACGGCTGGCGACATTCGGTTTCTGCTTGCCGATCTTGATGGAAATGAGCTGGAAAAGCTGGTGCTGCCGCTGTCGGAAATGAAGACAACACCTGAAGCCGTCTGCGGATATATTGGCGAAGGATTGGGGACATTGCTGCGTAAGCAGAGAATGACTCGCGACCAGCTTCTGGTGCTTGTGGTGGGTGTACCGGCCATCACGAATGTCGAAGAGGGCATTGTGCTCGCCATCAGTACCCTGGAGGGCTGGCGCTCAGTCAAGCTGCGCGCCATGCTGCACAAGATAGTGGGTTGCATGGTCATTGTTGAGAATGACATCAATCTGGCGGCCCTGGGTGAGCGATACCGCGGAGCTTCTCGCAACGAGACTGACTTTGCGTACATCAGCATTGGCAAGAATGTAGGCGCGGGCATTGTTCTCAACGGCAAAATCCATCACGGGGCGCAATGGTCTGCTGGTGAGATCGCATATCTGCGGTTACCGAATACGTCTCGCAAGCAGCTAACGGTTCTTGAGTTCGGCGAGCTGGAGTCTGTGCTGACGAGCTCGGGAATCCTTGCAAGCTGGCGCGAGCAGATGCGTGAAGGCCGTTCGGCAATCAGCAGTGCTCAGCAAGTTCTGGATCTAGCCGAAGCCGGCGAAGCGCTGGCAAAAGGAATTGTGCAATACCGGTCCGGCATTGTTGCCGATATGGTTTTGAACCTGTGCCTGATTCTTAACCCGGCTTTAATTCTTCTAGGCGGAACCATTGGTGAACACCCGGCCTTATTGCGCGGTGTGCAACAGCAACTGGAAGGAAGCGAATTCGGCGTTACTCGCGTACTTGCAGGTGTGCTGGGAGATGCTGCCGCGCTGTGGGGCGCAGTCATGCTTGCTCTTGATTTTGTCCCTGAAGTGCTTTTGCCGCCTGCTCCGCGGTGAACGCGCATGCCAGAGATATTTCCCTGAAACTGCGTTGAGATGCTTTGACGCTTTTGGAGTTATATCTCGAAATCGTCTGTGTATTTTCTTGTTTTGCTCTCGCTTTGCGCCGTTGATAACTTCGATAAAGGCGGAACTTGGGGCGTTCTTACAACTCTGACTGCAAAGGCCGATACTTTGAGATCCACTCTCCAGCTCATTGCACGAGCCTGTTTTGCTGCCAATGCCGTTCAAAGAAGTTCTTGCGGTAAGCCGAATCGGCGAATGCATCGGTGCCGCCCGAGCGTGTGACAGATAGGGCACCCGCCAAATTTCCAAAAGCGACACAAGTGTCCAAGGGAGCCTGGCGAACCCACTGATGCAGAAAGCCCGCGTCAAAAGTGTCTCCCGCGCCAACCGAGTCTTTCACGTCAACGCGCAACGAGGGTACGTCGATCTTCAAGCCGCCTCCGTACGCAGAGGCGCCACGCGCGCCGCGCTTCACAACCAGCAGCGGCACTTTGCTCGAAACACGCTCGACAGCGTTCTCTACTTTGGCAATCTTGACCAGTTCTTCTTCCGTGCATAACAGCACGTCGACCAATGGGAGTACGTCTTCCAGCACGCCTTCCCACCTATTTTCCGGATCGTCATTGGTATCAAGGGAAGTGGTCAGCCCGCGACGTCTCATCTCGCAGAATAGGCCCGGAATATCTCGCGAGAGCTTGCGATGGAGAAACAGCGAGGACAGATGAAAGTGCTTTGCAGTCGCCAAATAATCGAGGTCAAGGTCCTCGATCCCCATTTCAAACATCGTGCCTGGATAAGTCAGGATGCGGCGAGTCTTTGTAAGTGGCAAGATCAGAGTTACCCCTGTATTACTGCCTGAATTCGAGCGGCGCACGTGACTTGTGTCGACGCCGGCCTCCTCAAGCCTTTGACAGCACATTTCTCCCAGCACATCGGGACCGATTCGCGAGCTGAAGGTCACGCTATCGCCGAGAAGAGCCAGATTGTGAGCGAAAATGGCAGACGAGCTGCCCAGTGTGAGGGTAAAACCAGTGGCCAGAATTTCGCGCTCTTCAGGCAGCTCTCGAGGCAGACCGTAGACAATCAGGTCAGGATTGAGCTCCCCCACGACCGCGAAATCCGGCCGACGCGAGTCAACATCGTGCGTTGTGGTGTCCATAATTTGCTCCGAGCCTGTGTTTTCAATAGTTCAGTTTGTTGGACCGGTGCTGCCTTGTTTCGCGCCCGGAAAGCGAGTCCATGGTAAGCCTTCAACGGGCTTCATCGTTCGATCGTTTCCTACCACCTGTCGCCACCTGGGCATCCTTACTCGCGAATGCGCGGTTCCCGCATAACAGAACTTCCGTCGCGATCATCGCGAATACAAATCGCTTAAGTCTCGTGCCACTTTGACTCCTTCGTACCCTGGTAGCTAGATCTTATCGTCAAGGCGCTTCGAAATATTACGTCTTTCGATGCTGTCACCAATATCGAAAGAACAATTGCGTTTTGCTATATTACGAATGAAACGATGTTGTGTCAATAAAAGACTCTGAAAGACTTTTGAGGCTACTAATCCCGCTGCGCTGGCGATGATCGCTTTGTGCCGGTCAGTGAATGTAAACCTAACTGGAGCGCACGGATGGCTCCGATTCGTGAAAACCTCTTGGACAGAGCCTTCAGAGATTAGGGGGATAGTTGCCCGGATCTCCTGATTGAGATAAAAAGCCAGACGAGATTGCACAAAGGACAATTCCACAACTCCGAGGTTTCGGTATTTGTTTCCGAGCTGGGCAGTTTGTTCCCGTTGAGCCACGACAGAAGCCGTTCTTTTGTTCTGGTCCCGTATACGATATGCTTGCGAAGCATCTTCGGTAATTGTCAATTGAAAGCCTTGACGGTTATGAAGTGACCGTATAAACTTACGAAGTATTTCATATTTGTCTGATTCTACGAGACGAACTCTCACGCTCTGTAAAATTTGACCGGAACTTCGCTCAAAGAAGTTAGGATACATAGTTGGCATCGCGGACCCGGCCGAATCCAAGGGTTTGTTCGACGCTGTCATTCCTGCCATTGCTCCTCGGGCAAACGACGCGTTGCGCACTCCGTATGAGATCGTGGGTCCGCAACTGCTCGGATATCACCTGAGTCTGCGCATCGGATTGAACCCTGACAACCCAAGTCCCGACGGTGTAATCAACCGAGTGGTCCGAGGGGTTAGAATTCACAAGGCGCGTTTACATGAGGCCGTGCTCACAAATCAATAAGAGCGCGCCAACCGATTGAGTTGGCATGGGAGTCCCGAGCCTTGCTCCTGCTTCGGCCCCGATCTTGCCGATTCCTAACTCTGTTGAGCGATTTCCTCCGATGCAATTGCGGTACGCTTGTTGCAAGGATTCCAAGGAGACTTATCGTGGCGCAGCAAAGTCAAGGAAATACCTCGGCCGCGTCTTCTGTAGGTGGGCCAGTTCGCCTCAATCGCACACTGGGATTGTGGAACCTGATCATCATCGGCATGGTGATCATCCAACCGACCGCGCCCATGGGGATCTATGGCGTGATCAGCAACAAGGCTCACGGTCACGTAGTCACCACCATTCTGATCGCCATGGTAGCCATGCTGTTTACGGCCATCAGCTATGGCCGCATGGCGCGCGTTTATCCCAGCGCCGGTTCAGCCTACACCTATGTAGGGCAGGAGATGCACTCCGCTCTGGGTTACGTAGTCGGCTGGGGCATGGTGATGGATTACCTCTTGAACCCGCTCATCTGTACGGCCTTTTGCGCAAAAGCCGCGATGAACATTGTCCCTGGCCTATCCTACTATGTCTGGATTATCATCTTTGCGGCATTCTTTACCTGGGTGAATCTGCGCGGCATCAGGACCTCTGCACAGTTGAACGAAGCTCTGTGCGCGGGAATGGTGATCGTTGTCCTTCTCTTCCTTGGCTGTGTGATCCACGCGCTCTGGGGCATTCACCACGATCCCGGATTTTTTACGCACCCCTTCTACCAGCCTGACACCTTCCAACCGTCCAGCATCTTCGCCGGCACCTCTGTCGCAGTACTCACTTACATCGGATTCGACGCCGTCTCCACGCTATCGGAGGAAGTTGAGAATCCTCGCCGCAACATTCTTCTGGCCACGGTACTGGTCTGCCTGATTACCGGCCTGTTATCAGGACTTGAAGTTTATGCGGCCCAACTCATCTGGGGATCCAAGCCATTCCAGAGCGATCAGGTTGAGTCGGCCTTTGCCCTGCTCTCGCGCCAGGCCGGTGGCGCCGTTCTCTTCCAGATCATCAACTTCACGCTGCTGGTGGCAAACATGGGTTCCGGGATGGGCTCGCAACTCGCCGCCGGCCGGCTCCTGTATGGCATGGGAAGGGGAAATGCGCTTCCCAAATCCTTCTTCGGGGCAATCGAGCCCAAGCGCCGAGTCCCCCGCAACAACATCGTGGCAGTCGGAGCGTTTGCGCTTGTGGGAGCCGGGGTGCTCGAGTTCTTCGCCGGGCGACTTGGGGGAGGGGCCTATGAAATCGGCGCACAGGCGCTCAATTTCGGCGCGTTCATCGCCTTCATGGGCGTCAATGCGGCGGCCTTCATCCACCATTGGCGCCATGAGAAACGCGGAAATCTCAGTGGACTGATAGTTCCGTGCCTCGGATTCCTGATTTGCGGCTTCATCTGGTTCCATCTCAGTCGCCCGGCGCTGATTCTGGGCGCTGTGTGGATGGCCGCCGGCATTACCTACGGGGCGTTTCGCACCCACGGCTTCCGCGCCGAATTGATCAGCTTCGAGATTCCCTCGGANNATTCATCCCGTTGGAGCGCTGCCGCGGCGCGGCGTGAAATGCCTGTCGCGGCTGCTCCATTTAAGCCAGGAGCAGATTGCAGCCCAACAAACGCAGCTTCTCCTGGATCTCTTCGCCAAGCCTCGCGTCGCTGATGACCGTATCGATCTCGGCGAAGGGCGCAATGCGCGACATGCTGCGTTTGGAAAATTTGCTGGCGTCAGCCACAAGAATGATTTCGCGCGCGATTCGCATCATCGCCCGGTTTACCATTGTTTCCTCTAAATTGGCGCCGCTCACCCCAAACCCGAGATCGCATCCGGCCCCGCCCAGAAATAGCTTGTCGGCGGAGAATTGGTCAAACATTTCTTCGCTGAAACGCCCGCTGATCGAAGCCGATTCTCCTCGCACCGTGCCACCGATCATGAATGTCTGCACATCCCGCGCATCCAGCAGTTCGGCGGCGATGTTAACACCGTTGGTGATGACATGCAGACCTCGTTTTCTCTTGATCTGACGCGCAATTTCAAGCGTGGTCGTCCCCGAATCCAGGATGATCGTCTCGCCATCGTTAATCAGCGTGGCCGCCATGGCGCCAATGCGCCGCTTCTCATCGGAATTCGCATTCAACCGCTCGCGAACCGGCGATTCGCGCAGAATAGTATCTGGCAGCACCGCGCCTCCATGCGAGCGCAGCACCATGCCCCGCTGATGCAGTTCGTTCAGATCGTTCCGGATGGTAACGGCGGAAGTACTGAAACGGCTGGCCAGGTCATTCACTCTTACGCGGCCCGCGGTGCGCACAATCTGCAAAATCTGCGTCCGCCGTTCCTCCGCCATCATTCCGTCCAACGGCGCTTCGGCAGCGGAGGACGTCAACTCCCCCTCCTGGTGAATTGTCCCCTGGTACTCGTTCAGATTCGAGTTGCCCTTTTCCATTCTCAACCTCGCAATCCCCAATATCGCACCTCAAAGCCAGAATTGGCGCAGTAAATGAAAGAAAAAGAAAGCAAGTGGAGTCGCTAGGGCAGACATCCAAGCCGTACCGTCCCACCGGGCCCCTTTACGGACTGCCGCGGCGGGAGTTTTGCGACAGCCCATTCTTTCTGCCGGCGTGCCGCTGGCAGAAGAACTTGACGAGGGACTAAGATCGATTGGTCACCATTATCCAGGAGACCCGCACAGATCCAGCAGGCGGTAAACAAAGCTGCGAGCACAGGCAGAACGAGTCGCTAATCTTCTCGCCGTGATGGGTTTGCTGTTCGCTGCAACGGCGGCGTCAGGTGAAGGCAACCGGCGAATCCCGGCTGCCGGAATGAGCGGGTGGAATCTTATACTTGTTCTGTCCATCGGCCGAGATATGGTGCTCGCTCCATACATCCGCGCGCTCGCAACAGCATTCCTGATGGGATTGACGGCGGCGGCGCCCATGGGTCCTGTCAACATGATGGCCATCCGTCGCGGAGTGGCCGAAGGTTGGCGCCATACAGCTGCCTGCGCAATCGGCGCCATCTTCGCCGATTTGGCTCTCTCCTCTCTGGCTATCTTTGGGGGTCGCTACTTCCTGCCCAGCCTGTCCGATCCAAAGGTAAACACCGTCCTCGAGACTGTTGGCGCAGTTATTTTGCCTCTGGTTGGAATCTACTTCCTATGGCTTGCCGTCAAGTATCCTCGCCGGGCCTTCCGCAGTGCTCAACGGCGCTGGAAGCAGGGACCGATCCAAGCGCGTCTCATCGAGGAAGCTGCCAAAGCTGCGGCTCTGACCTTCTTCAATCCATTGACCATGCTCTACTGGGTTGCGGTCACGTCCAGTTGGCTTCCTTTCGCCAATTCCGCGATGGGCAACAGTGCCCCTGGATGGGGAATCCTGTTGGTGGGCCTGGGCCTGACATCCTGGTTCATGGCGCTCATTGTCTTCGTCAGCTTCATTCCCCATCGAATCGATGCGATTTTCTTCCGCGTGGCAAACGTAGTCCTGGGCTTCGTGCTTCTTGGCTTCGGCATGTATTGCGCGGTAGTTCTGTTCGGCCATCTGCGGCGCTGAAACACTGGCCTCAACATTTATCGAAGGCAGGATTGATTGGCGTCGCCGGATTCGCGCGGAGATCTCGCCTTGGATCATCCAAAGCAGTTTTTCACTGGTGTGCGCCAATCCTATTTTATCGGTGATTGCAGTCACTTTGAACCATGCACGCGGATCGTACGATGCACTCAGGCTGCAAAATGGCCTGCGCTTGAGCCGGAAAGGAACCTGTATGAACCTGGGGTTTATTGAGAGCAAGACATACGACGAGATTTCAGTTGGCGACACCGCCCGGACTGAGCACGTTCTAACCACGGATGACGCGATGGCGTTCGCCTCAATTTCCGGGTTCCATTCCGTTCTCAATACCGATGAACTCCTCGATCGCGCCGGGGGAATACCTCCGACAGGGCCGAACATGTGGTGCGCCTCGCTGATCTCGGGTCTCTTCAGCATGAATATACCGGGGCCCGGATGCACGCTGACGGACGTCTCGCTCTCCTTCCAAAATCGCATCCGCGTCGGAGATCGGATTCTCGTTAAGGTGCAGGTTACGTCCAAGGACGATTCCACAAAAAGGGTTCACTTCGATTGCGAGGCAAGCAACGGCGACGGTACGCCAATCTTCTCGGGTACTGCTCAACTCATCGCGCCTGAGAAAAAGCTGCGCTGGTCCACGCTCCCCGTACCGGAGCTTATTGTGAACAACCCCTATCGTCACTACCTCGGATTGATCGCGCGCGCGACCTCCAAACCCGCCGTGAAAACCGCGATCGCCTGGCCATGCGATGAAGTATCTCTCGGCGGCGCGATCCAGGCATTCAAAGACAATTTGATCGTTCCGGTTCTTGTGGGTTCCGAAGCGAAGATCCGCACTTTGGCGGGCACATTGCAACTCGACCTGGGAACCATTCAGATCGTTGACATCGACGATAGTCGCACTGCTGCCATTCGGGCCGTCGAAATGGCTCGTAAAGGCGAGGTCCAAATGCTCATGAAGGGTTCTCTGCACACGGACGAACTGATGGGCGCCGTCGTCTCGCGCGAAGGAGGCTTGCGCACGGGGCGGCGCATCAGCCACGTATTTGCTTTGGATGTTCCGTCCTATCACAAGACTCTCTTCGTTACCGATGCGGCGGTCAACATCCAGCCGGACCTGGAGACCAAGATCAGCATTCTGCAGAATGCGATCGACATGATGACCGTACTCGAGGTCGTGAACCCGAAGGTTGCAATCCTATCGGCGGTCGAGTCAGTCACTCCGGCTATTCCATCCACGCTCGATGCCGCCGCCCTTTGCAAGATGGTCGACCGTGGGCAGATTACCGGAGCTATCGTCGATGGTCCACTTGCATTCGATAATGCTATTTCAAGCGACGCCGCTAAGATCAAGAAGATCAAATCGCCGGTGGCCGGAGACCCGGATCTTCTCATGGTTCCCAATCTGGAAGCCGGAAATATCCTCTTCAAGGAGCTTCAGTATCTGGCCGGAGCGCTGGCCGCCGGAGTTGTGGTAGGAGCTAAAGTTCCAGTTGTTCTCACCAGCCGCGCCGACGGAGAACTGGCTCGAATGGCGAGTTGCGCCCTCGGTGTCCTGCTGGCAAAGCCGGCGCCTGACCTTGGGTTAGCGTGATGACCAGCGCTCCACAAGTCACATGGTTCAGCGATACCTTTGAGCGGTATGGTGAATGGTCATCCTGGGCATTGCCAAAGCCCAGGTCGCGGGCCGGGTCGGTGCTACGGCCAAGCTGGAACTTCCAGCCAAAGTCGAAGAGCAATTGCTCGCGCGGTGGTTCGCGCCCACGCTGACCGAGCCACAAAGCAGGAAGTCGGAAGCGCCAATCCCGAACAGAGCAACTCACGACGGGAGATGCCAGACATAAAAGACCTCATTCCGATAAATTTCCGTCGGTGATGAAGGCAGATCCGTGACCGGCTGGCAACAACGGTTTTAAAACGGAATCTCCCTTTTCGCCGAAACCAGCGATTTTGGTCGAGCCATGAAACGATCCGTTATTTGAGTGACACTCGATAGAGAACACATCCGAGTGATTGAAGGCTCAATCTTTCGCATCTGGAACGCGGTTCATAACAGACCCCGTTTTTACGCGAGAACTGCTACCTCTCGCGTCAGCGGCCTCGGTTGGCCTTTGGGTTGGGAGAGACGAGTGGTCATGCTGAGGATTACAATATGCGGATTGCCGGAATATTCAAAGCAATTATGAAGGCAAATTCGACTGGCCGAAGTCGTTGCCGTCGCCTCACCGCTTTGCTCCTGGCCCCCATTGGGGGCCAGGAGCAAAACAGCCTCGACCCAACAACCTTTCAACATGCTAGCGAAGATCGAAAGTGCGAAAGATACTGGACACAACCTTCCGTCCAGTGTTGGCAAATCCTTCGCTGCAAAATCGCGCAATGTACTTGACAAACGTTGGCGTGTCCTGTTTTTATCGTTGGCTATTCAGGATGTCAAAAAGAATTGCCCTGAAAACAATCGGTTGTCTTCCGTCTCATGGGAAAAGATGGTCGAATTCTAAAGGAACCAAGACCACCGGCAGGAGAAGGTTATATGACGTCAAGGCAGACTCTCGTTTCGTTCTTCGCATTTATGCTATTCGTCCCGGTTTTGTCGAAAGCTCAAGAAACACCGGGAGTTCAACTGTGGTTGACGACTGCGGATCGATCCGCACTGTTCTCGCCCCAAACCGCGGTTCTGCATTTTTCCGATTCGGGGAATCAACTCCCGACTGTCGAAGTGAACGACATGCAGCAGTTTCAGAAGATTGAAGGGTTCGGGTTTGCGCTGACAGGCGGAAGCGCGCAGTTGCTCATGCGTATGACGCCAGAGCGGAGAACCGCTCTTTTGAAGGACATCTTCTCAACCGAGGGAGACGGTATCGGTGTAAGTTATCTTCGGGTAAGCATCGGATCCTCCGACATGAATGACCACGTCTTTTCCTATGACGATATGCCAAAGGGGGAGACGGACCCCGATCTTGCCAGGTTCAGCCTGGCTGCGGACCGCGCGGATGTGATTCCCGCATTGAAGGAAATCCTGGCGATCAATCCAGGCATCAAGATATTGGGTTCGCCCTGGTCTGCCCCTGCGTGGATGAAAACCAACGACGATGTCAAGGGCGGCAATCTCAAGCCAGAGTTTTATGGGGCGTTTGCCAAGTATTTTGTGAAATATGTCGAGGGCATGAAAGCGGAAGGCATCGCAATTAACGCGATTACAGTTGAGAACGAGCCGCTGAACCCGAAGAACACGCCAAGCATGGCGATGTTCGCAGCGGAAGAGGAACGATTCATTGCCGGTTTCCTTGGGCCGGCCTTTGAAAAGGCCGGGATCAAGACACAGATTCAGATTTACGATCACAACCTGGACGTTCCGTCGTATCCATTGTCGATCCTGAAGGACCCTGTCGCGAGTAAGTATGTCGATGGTACAGCCTTTCATTTGTATGGTGGCGACACTCATGCGTTGAGCGAAGTCCATGATTTGTATCCCAACAAGAATCTATATCTGACTGAACAGTCGGTGACTGAACATCCCAGCGAGGGAACCATCGGCATTGCCGAACCGGTGAGCCACGTACTCATTGGCGCCACCCGCAATTGGAGCCGGAACGTTCTTCTCTGGAACTTGGCCGCAGACCCCAAATTTGGGCCGCACACCAATAATGGTGGCTGCACCATGTGCGCCGGCGCAATCACTCTCGATGGCGACAACGCGAAGTTCAACGTGGCATACTACGCGGCCGCGCACTTCTCAAAATTTGTGAGACCCGGTTCGGTGCGTATCGGTTCAACCGAACTGGATCAACTCTACAATGTCGCGTTCCTTACTCCCGATGGCAAGGTTGTGCTGGTGGTAGCGAACACTGGTAACTTCGCAAAGACATTTCAAATTGAATATCACGGCAGGTGTCTGAGTACCACACTGCCAGAAGAATCGGTAGGCACATATGTCTGGTAATAGTGAAACGCGGATAAGAGTCGATGATTCATCCAGGGGTGGGGCCATGGGTTACGCAAAGGCCGCCTGGATTGCCCTGACCCTGTGTGCGCTGGCGTGTCTCGCGTTTCCTTGCTCGGCAGCCAAACGCACGACGCCGGATTTCGGACCGAATGTGTTCGTCTTCAATCCAGCGATGCCCGCCACCGAGGTCCAGCAACAGATTGATAAGGTCTACGCCATTCAGCAGCACAGTGAATTCGGTCCGGCGCGCAACGCACTACTCTTTCTTCCCGGCAACTACAACGTCGATGTTCCAGTTGGTTTCTACACTGAAGTCATTGGTCTCGGCGTCACGCCTGACAGCGTTCACATCACGGGGAACGTACACTCCGATGCCAGCCTGCCCCAGAATAACGCCACCTGCACGTTCTGGCGCGCCGCGGAAGGATTCTCCGTCACTCCTGCCGGGGGCACCATGCAGTGGGCCGTCTCGCAGGCCATACCCTTCCGCCGCATGCACGTCCTCGGCAATATGGTTCTCCATCAGCAACGCGGCTGGGCCAGTGGCGGATGGATGTCCGATTCGGTCATTGACGGCAACGTTGACTCCGGCACGCAGCAGCAATGGATTTCGCGCAACAGCGAGTGGGGCAGTTGGACCGGGGCCAACTGGAACATGGTCTTTGTCGGCATTAAGAATACCCCGGCTGGGGAATGGCCCTCGCCACCCTATACGAAAGTGGCCGCGACGCCAATCGTTCGTGAAAAGCCGTTTCTTCAGGTGGATGTAGCAGGAAATTACACCGTGCGCGTTCCGGCATTGCAAACCAACAGTTCCGGAATCACCTGGCATGGTGGCTCGACACCGGGAAGATCCATACCAATCGGCAAGTTCTTCATCGCCCACCCCGGCGACACAGCCGCCATCCTCAACGCTCAACTGGCCAGCGGAAAGAACCTCCTCATCACTCCCGGACTCTACGACATCACAGAGCCCATTCGCGTCACTCGCGCCAACACGGTTGTCATGGGGCTAGGCTTCGCCACTCTCCGCTCGATCAACGGTACGGCTGCTCTTACCACCGCTGACGCGGACGGCATCATCGTTGCCGGTCTCCTTTTCGATGCCGGCCCAGTCAAATCTCCTGTGCTGGTCCAGGTTGGCCCGCAAGGAAGCTACGCCAGGCACGCCAAAAATCCCATCTCCCTTCACGATGTCTTTTTCCGCGACGGTGGCGCAGCCGTTGGGCGCACCATCGGCAATCTGGAAATCAACAGCAACGACACCATCGTCGATCACACCTGGATCTGGCGCGCCGATCATGGGTCCGGCGTGGGCTGGGACCAGAACCTGAGCGCCAACGGCTTGGTTGTCAATGGCAACAATGTCACCGTCTATGGACTTTTTGTCGAACATCACCAGCAGTTCCAGGTGCTCTGGAACGGCAACGGAGGCCGCACCTACTTCTATCAATCGGAGATTCCTTATGATCCGCCGGACCAGGCCAGTTACACTTCTGCGCCGGGTGTCAACGGCTGGGCCTCCTACAAAGTAGCCGACAAGGTCACCACTCACGAAGCCTGGGGCCTCGGCATCTACTCGGTTTTCCGCCACCCCAACGTTACACTGACGCATGCCATCGAAGTTCCCAAAACGCCTGACGTCAGGTTCCACCACATGATTACGATCGCCTTGGATAATCTCGGCGAGATTTCGAACATCATCGATGACAAAGGCGGCCCTACCTCGACGGAGCCGCGTGTAACCCCCAAGCTTGCGGAGTTCCCGTAAATGGGTTGATCTGCCCTGCGCGTTATAATTCGTGGGCGAATGCTACCGCGGGTGCTTGATGAATCGAGTTAGTCCTGCCTTGAAATCCTTGCCGGACCGGCGGACTGTATCGAATCTCGTTCTGGGTACGGGCTTTGCCCTCACCGGCGCCGGCACGGTCATGCTGGGAGTCATTCTGCCCGTACTGTCGAAACAGTTGGGACTCCGAGACGATACCGCCGGCTTTCTGTTCTTCCTGCAGTTTCTCGGTTCCTCTCTTGGCGCGGCCATTACCGGCCACAATCACCTTCGCTGGCTGAGAGCCGGGTACGGTCTGCTTGCCGTGAGTGCATGTGTGCTGGTATTTGCCGGGTTGCGGCTGGTGTTCCCGGTCTTTTTTTGTTTTGGCCTCGGGCTGGGTACCACGATGACCGCAACCAGCCTCTTGTGTGCCGATCGATACAGCGAGGAACTTGCGGCCAAGTTGCAGAGATTGAATTTTGCATGGGCGATCGGAGCCGCGACCGCCCCGATGCTTTTCCTGCCCTATCTGCACATGACGACTTTAAGGCCTCTCTTTTTCACCTTCCAGGGAGTTTTTCTTGCGCTGCTCTTCTGGGTTTATCTTCGGGAGAGCCAGGAAACGCCAGTTCTGCGGGCTGCAATGGACCAACGCTCGCCGCAGAGCGCGCGGCCTCGAGGTTCTCTGCCGGCACTGGTCGCGCTGGCCTTCTGTGCCGTGGGAGTTGAAGCCACGCTTAGCGGATGGTTGACGACTTACTCCCATCGTGCCGATCCCGCACATACGGCGGGAACCGTTCTGGCAATTGCCCTGTTCTGGTTTGGCATGATGTTTAGCCGTTTTGTCTTTTCTACGCGGCTTTTGTCGATCGTGGGCACCCGCAGAGTCATGCGCCTGACTTTATGTTGCCTCGCGGCCTCAGTGGTTCTGTTGATTTTCGCGCACACGCCTGCAAGCATCCGGGTTGGCTCCGCGCTCGCTGGGTTGAGCCTGGGTCCGCTCTATCCGTTGCTGCTTTCCTTCATGCTGGAGTTTACTTCGCGGGGATGGATATTCGCCGTGGGTGGGATTGGAGCAGCGATCTTCCCCTGGTTCACCGGACTGCTTTCGGCGCATTATGGTTCGCTGCGTTACGGACTCGCCGTGCCCTGCGCAGCGGCTCTGCTCATGGTCGCGCTGGCCCCGATAGGCCTCAGAAAAGCGGCTTCTTCAACTCCACCAATGGCCTCAGAACCATGATCGAAGAATCGGACGGGATAGTTGTGTCCATTAGAGACCCTTGCAAATAGCTGGACGCATGACAAGACAAACCGATTTTCTTAAGTAAATATGTACATTATTATCTTGTACGCGCCGGCTTCGGCGGTCTCTAATCCGCTCGGGCGATCAAATGAGCGCATTCGACTTTCCTTTAAGAAATCGATTGAGTAAATCTACAGGACGGAGGCAGCGCGGCATGAGCCCCGCATTCCATCTGCCGTCCATAAGCCCCGGCAAGCGGAGTGGCCGCTCACCGGCGCTGCATTCTGTTATGGGCAATAGAAATCCCTAAATGCAGAACGAATGGCCGGTTTCGCGAGGTACCCAGCCTAACTCCAGCGAAGCGTGACGATGGAATTGCGCGCCAGCTTCAAATGCAGGGATTTCTCCCGGAACCGGCAGTTGATTTCGCATTCCACGCCCCGATTCGTAAGCACGAGGACGTAACTGCCATCCGGGTTGGCGAAGGCGACGTGGTCAATTCCTGGCACAGCTCCGGTGGTGGCGAGTACCTGCGCGCCGCGGCGCACGGCGCTCGAAAAGTGAGCCAGAGCCCAATACTGTCCGCTGCGCGTGATCTTCTGCGTCTTCGATTCCAGCGTCACAAGGCCGCCACACTTGAAAGTTCCGATGTTGGGTCCACCGGTCTCATCCAGAACCAGGTTCCACGCGACAATCGAACGCGCCCAGTTCTTCATGATTCCCGTGAACGTGCTCGACCATGTGGCCCAATCCGAACTGTAATCGGGCGAGGTGATAAACGATCCGCCCTCGGTCCAGTAAGCACTCTTGGTTGGAAAGGCGTTGTGGACCTTGCTCATGGCATCGGGAGTGCCCGCGTAGCCGTGCCAGGCAATGCCATCGGCATATTCGAAGACGCCCGGATCGCCGAGCTCATCAAGGGCGCGGCCCCAAAGATCGTAGTTGTGATCGAGAATCCAGATCTTTGTATCGATGGACGCGCTGCGGAATGCCGGTCCGAGAAACTCACTGACAAAGGCCATCTCGTATTCCTGGCCCCACAGCGCAGCGGGCAACCCACCGTCCTGGTCGGTATCGACTTCGTTCTGAGGTGTTACGGCCCCGATCGTGATCCCTTCGGCTTTGTATGCCTGAATAAATTTCACGAAGTATTGCGCATAAGAGGCGAAGTAGTGTTTGCGCATGGACCCGCCTAGAAGAGAGTCGCCTGTTTTCATCCATGCGGGTGGGCTCCAGGGAGTAGAGAAAAGGAACAATTCTGGATTGACATGCACTGCTTCGCGGAGCATCGGCAGAATGTACTCGCGGTCATGCGCGATGCTGAAGTTTTTGAGCTCCGGATCGGGCAGCCAGCGCCATTCCGGAGTTGCGCAAAGCTGATCCGGGAAATGTGGAAGTACTTTATGCCGCTTACCGCTCCCATACCGATCTTGCAACCGAAGCAATGATGGCGCTGGCGCTGGCTGCACCCGACTCCGCGCAGATGCACCAGGTAATTGCCCACGAAGAGATAAAGCAAGGCAATACCAACGGCGCAATTGCGCACTATCGCAAACCCATGATTGTAAAATCAAGGTACCTCGTGATTATTGTTGAAGAATGCCGCAAGTGAGTCATTTAAATGAAAAAATCCACGGCCGATGAAAAACAAACAAATCCGGTAAGGCATGCAATCCACAAGCCCGTCACCTTGAAGCAACTGGCGGACCATCTTGGACTGAATCCTGCCACTGTATCCGTCGTTCTCAACGATGTCGAAGGAAGATCGATTCCGCAGGTCACGCGCGACCGGATCAAGGCCGCCGCCGCGGAGATGAATTACCAGCCAAGCCTGCTGGCACGGGCGCTTCGCAACCGGCGGACTTTGACCATCGGCATCCTGGTGCCTGAGTTAGGCGACGGCTATCACACCCAGGTGATGAGCGGCATCGGGGATCAACTTATCAAAGCCGGATACTTCTATTTCACGGCCCACCATCGTCACCAAAAAAATCTGGTGGAGGAATACACACGGATGTTCATTGGGCGTAGCGCTCAAGGAATCATCGCGGTCGATACTCTGCTGGAACACACCGTCCCGGTCCCTGTGGTCGCCGTCGCGGGTCATCGATCGATCCCGGGGGTGACGAACGTCGTCCTCAATCACACAATGGCGGCAGACTTGACTCTCACGCACCTGTACTCTCTGGGGCACAGAAAGATTGCATTCATGCGTGGCCAGCCATTCAGTTCTGACTCCGATGTGCGTTGGAATGCGTTGCTGGCAACTGCAGAGCGGCTCGGAATCAAGATCGACCCGCAACTGGTAGTCAATCTCGATCGCGACTCCTCTTCGCCGGAGATTGGCTACCCGGTGGTACAACAATTGTTGGAAACAAAGCAGCCGTTCACGGCGCTCGTTGCCTTCAACGATATTTCGGCCATCGGCTCCATTCGAGCACTTCAGGATGCGAATTTACGCGTACCGGAGGATGTCTCAGTCATTGGTTTCGATGACATCAATGCGGCCGCTTATACCTTACCCAGCCTGACAACCATCAATCAGCCATTGGCCGAGATTGGCCGAGTTGCCACTCAGTGCCTGCTTAACCGCATTCATGGCACGGCTATCTCGCCCGACGAGATTTCTCTTGCGCCGACGCTTGTTGTGCGCGAATCAACGGCTCGAGTCAAGTCTTAGAAGACCGCCCTCCGCATCTCTATTCCTTTTGCCGGCGCCTCCAAATAGCAGCGAGAAGTCTACGCCTGCGGGGATCACCGTGCCACCTTGAAGCTCAGCGTTGCCAGGTTCATCTGCCCGCCGGTAAGGATATGAACAGTGAGGACGTTTTTGCCTGCGGGAAGTTTGAACTTTGCGATCCCCATAGCTACATTCCAGTGGTGCCACTGCCGCCAGGCGATTGGATCGGCCGCGTTGTAGGTAGTGGCAATGGTCAAAGGCCCAGTCTTGGACTCCCCATTTACATCGAACGAAATTGTTCCGCCACGGTTTGAGGTGTAGAGCAGGTCCGCGGAATACACGCCGGCCTGGGCGACATCGACCGTGATGTTGAACCATTCTCCGGGTTCGGTCCAACCGACATAAAGCAGGTCGGCCGGCGGCTTGACGGCCTCAAAGGGGTTGTCGTCGATCTGCGGGTCCAGGCCGAACTTTGTGAAGGACGTATCGACGCCTTCGCTCATGCGAAACTCGTGCAGATAGGTTCCGTCGGCGGGGTTGAGCGTCCCGCTGCCGTTGTTCTTGACATCGCTGTCGTGATAAGCCACTCCCTCGCCGCCCAGGTCGTAGTAGGCGCACAGAATCGTCCCGGGAATCCGCTGGGCCCCGCCCTGATAGCGGCTGTCGTGGTAGGGTGTTCCCTTGTATTGGGCCAGGTAGTCTGTCTTCGAAATACCGATGACCGAATCGCCGAGAAGAACGGCCAGGATGACCAACGGCAATCGACAGCGGAATGAAGATTTCTTCATGCTGCACCGACTCCTATGCAGTGATGCCAGTGAATTGCAAACTTGGCTGGAAACCACAGAAAATCGTACGCCGGTGAACGCAGGGGAATCAAGCTTCTGCATGGATCGTCAGCAGTTCTAAATGAAAATGGGAACCCATGTAGTGATGTCGGCGGATTCAAGCTCCAAGTGCAACAGATGTGATTTTAGCTGACCAGTGTTGGACTCATCTTCTTCCATTGAATTCGTGCACGGCATCCAGCATGGCAACGATGTTCTCCACTGGAGTTGCCGCCTGGACGTTATGAATGGTGTTGAAAACGAATCCCCCGCCCGGCGCGAAGATCTCGCATCTGCGCAGTACCTGTTCCCGGACTTCGGCGGCCGTTCCGAAGGGAAGAACCTTTTGCGTGTCCACCCCTCCACCCCAGAAAACCAGGCGGTCTCCAAAGTTGGCTTTGAGCTGCTCGGGGTCCATTCCGGTCGCGGAGCACTGCACGGGATTCAGGATGTCGATTCCGCACTCGATGAAGGACGGAAGAAACTTTGAAACCGCGCCGCACGAATGCTTGAAGGTCTTCCATTGCGTGTGCGCGTGAATCCAGTCGTTGACCTGTTTGTAGTATGGAAAGTACAGGCTATTGAAGGTCTTCACAGAACAGAAGGCGGAGGTCTGCGTGCCGAAGTCCGTACCGCAGATGAACACCGCCTGCACGATATCGCCGATCGCGGCGTGGATTTTCTCCAGATTCCCGATGGCAATCTCACATTGGCGCTCAAACACCTTATGGACGTAGTCCTGACGGCTGCTCGTTGATACGTACCACTCCGTAACATCGCGTATGCCCTTTGGGTGCTTGAGGAATGGTCCCGGAACCAGCGCGATATCGCCCAATGCGGTTCCACCAAAGGATGCGATCACACCGCGTCCCGATGCGGAAGCCGCCCGCGTGGTACGAACAATGTGGTCGAGATCGGCTTGCGAGATGGGGCCGAACTCCTCCAGATTGTCTTCCGGATTCAGCTTCTCTTCGTGGATCGGATCCTGGCGGATAATGCAGTCAAAGAAAAAGCCGCCACTGGGCATGCGCCCGCTTGGCGGGACAGTCATATCGCCTTCGGGGTAGATCAGCGTGTTGCCTTCGGCATCGACCGTGGTGTTGAAATCGTTTGGAACCAGAACTTCGAGCCCATTCAATTTCCAGGTCTTCCATTCATCCGCCGGAAATCCGAACATGGTGTTCCGCGCAAAGGTGCCGACTACATCGAGCCCCATTGCATCCAGCAAATCTTCTTCCAGCATCCCCAGCATCTGAAACGGCTCATGAACACGTACCGGACGCTTTTCAAGCCCATAACGATCCCGCAGAGCGGCCACGCAGCTCACATGTATTCCGGTGGTGGAAGATCCGCCAAAGTCGATCGGGATACGGTCCGGTTGCGTGTGGTTGAGCGTCGCGATGAGCCGCTCACGGCTTGACGTCGCACTTACTAAATTCGCCATATTGTTCGCTCCCCGCGCCCGCAGGCGGTGTTTTCGCCGTAGTCGGGCCGGCGTACCCTACAGGAAGGGCCGTGCCATCCACATCGGCCACACTCAACTACAGATCATAGCTTGCCTTGTCGTAGAGGCTTTCACACTGAGGCTCCAGATTGCGCATCAGCGTTGTCTCGTTCTTTGGAAAGCCGTCCAGCGCCTCATCGATCCGCGTCAGCCACTGCTGCTCTTTGCGCGACAGGAGTAGCTTCTCTTTTAGGACGCCGTCCTTCGGAATCTCCACGGCGGCGCGCCCCGCGGCAATCGTCCGCTTGGTCGCGATCATTTCGCTTCCGCAAGAAGACTTCTTACCAGACCGACCGCGCTGCTCGCGTTCTCGCCGTATCCATCCGCACCGATCTCTTTGGCGTACTGCATCGTCACCGGCGCCCCGCCGATCAGCACCTTCACGCGCGTCCGGACACCCGCGGTCTCAAGCGCGTCGATGGTCGTCTTCATCGCCGGCATGGTCACCGTCAGCAACGCCGACATGCAGACAATCTGGGGTTCCTGCTCGTTCACCGCGGACACAAATTTTTCCGGCGCGACATCCGTGCCCAGATCGATCACATCGAATCCACTGCCTTCGAGCATCGATGCAACGATGTTCTTGCCGATGTCGTGCAGGTCGCCCTTGACCGTGCCGATCACCACCTTTGCCGACAGCTTCTCCCCGGAGGCAACCATCAGCGGACGAAGCAGCTCCATCGCTCTCTTCATCGCACGCCCCGCAAGCAAAAGCTCGGGCACGAAGTACTCTTCTGCCTCAAACAGACGGCCCACCTCGTCCATCGCCGGGACCATGGACTCGGCGATCAGGGCCATCGGCTCCATTCCGGCTTCGATTGCGGCCACTGCCGCGGCGTGCGCCTTCTTCGCGTCACCGTTGAGAATTGCGTCGTAGAGATCTTGGGACTGAGACATGTTTCACACCCACAATGTTGAATGCGTTAGCAGTGAGCTTTCCGAGCGATCTCAACCGCTGTGAACGGCCTGACACGATTGATCGGGCCGAAGCACAGCAGACTGAAACAGAGCTCGGAAGTCAGACTGCTGCGGAAAAAAGGAAGAGCGGCCACATAGCACGCTCCAAGGCCAGCTAAAGTCCGGGGATACATCTGCCATTCCGCCCAGACAGCGAAGTTGCTCACCAGAAAAAACAAACCGATGCCGCCAGCGAACAGCCCGCTACACGTCGCCACGCGCGGGAACTGCGAAGCAAACCCCAGCCCAGCAGCATCGCAACCAGATACCAGGCCCATGCAACCACTCCATCGGCGGTAGTGGCCATTGGACTCGCCATTTTGCTCCAGCGCCGTCTTGTCACAGCATATTGCATATAGCCCTGCGATCTGCTCATAATCATGCGTTTAAGCAGGACGTCCGCTGCCTGACCCCGTGCCGCAACTCCAGTTGGACCCAAAATGGAGCAAGAATCCAGAATACGGAGGCCGAGGAGCTTGCCACACAAACGATCGATAGCTACGCTCCACATTATAGGACGCTCGCTCGGATGTCTTCTCTTTGCGTGTCCAAATGTTGTCGTAAATTGCCTGGCGACACACGCGCGCAGCAGTTGTTCCTCGACATCGCGCGCACACAAGAGGCGGCCACGCAAGGTCCGCAAAAGACTCCCTGATACAAAACTTGCATTGATCCTACTTTTGGGGGATGAAGAGGCAAATTGGGGGGCGTAGAGTTCGAGACGGCCAAGAAACGTCGCTACCGATGTTTGGGAAACGACGGATCGGGTACCCGAGAGGAACTGGCGGGTAACGCCGGAGGCGTTGCCGGTTCCAGATGCAAGCGGTTTCATTGCCTTCCCGGCGACGCCGGAAATCAATGAAGTCCTTGTTCGGGGCTCGTCTCTTACTTACTTCTGGAGGTGGATATGCAATCGATCGGCGCAAAGAGGCTGGGAACTCTGTTGCTCATAATGGCGGTCGCCCTCGTCGGCTCTGGCGTTCTTGCTTTCGGGCAAGGCACCAGCGGCAGTCTGACTGGGCAGATCTCCGATTCTACGGGTGCGGCTGTTGTGGGAGCGACGGTCACGCTCAGGAACGTCGATACCAATTCTGTTCAGATGGCAACTTCCGGCAGCACAGGAATTTACCTGCTGAAACCGGTTATGCCGGGCAATTATTGGCTGACCATCGCAGCCAAGGGTTTTGCCGAGTACGTGCAGCATGGCGTCGTGATTACGGTCAACCAATATGGGACCCAGGATGTGCGCCTGAGAGTGGCCTCGGCCGCCAATGAAACGGTCACCGTCACTGCCGACACGGAGCTGATCAACATTACATCGGCGGAGCTGGGGGCAACGGTGAATGAAGCCGCCATTTCCGAGCTACCGCTGGACGGACGCGATCCTTCGAGCCTGGTTCTGCTGGCGCCCGGCACCGTCAACGTTTTGAATCACGGCGGCGAAGGGATCCAGACCGGATTCTCCTTTCCAACCGAGACCGGCGCCAGCTCCAGCGGCGGCCGCCAGGGCAGCACCTTCTATATGCTCGACGGCGTCACCAACATGGACAACTACAACCTGCTGACCTCGCCCTTCCCGAACGCCGACTCCACGCAGGAGTTCAAGGTCATCACCAGCAACTACGGCGCGCAGTACGGCTTTGCGCCCGGCGCGGTGGTCTCCATCGCCACCAAGAGCGGCACCAATAGCTTCCACGGCGGGGCCTTCTGGTACGTCCGCAACAACGCCATGAATGCGACCGACTGGTTCAGCCACCAGGCGGATACGCTGCGGCGTAACCAGTTCGGCGCTTACGCCGGCGGCCCGATCAAGCAGAACAAGCTCTTCGTCTTCGGCAACTACCAGGGCACCAAGATCATCTGGAACTCGACCGATTCGCTGACCACCACGCCAACCGCCGCCATGCTGACGGGCGACTTCAGTGGCCTGTCTGCCGATGGCGTCACTACGAACCTGGTCGGCCCCTTCAAGACCATCAACGGCGTGCCCAACCAGCTCGACACCAGCATTGCCAGCTTATCTCCGGCCGCGCTTTATTTTGCTAAATACGGCATGATCAAAAGCAGCAATATCGTGAGCAACAGCACGACTCTGACGACCGGTGTGCAGAGGGCGGACGGCGATATGATGTATACCTATCCCAGCGTCCACAACACCTACGACGAGGGCACCCTCAAGCTGGACTACAACCTTTCGCCCGCCCAGACCCTCACCCTGCGCTCGTACACCAACTACTACGCGCAACCGTCGTCCGACGTTCCGGGCAACATGGAAAGCGCCTACAACCACCAGTCGTGGACGGCCACCTTCTGGAATGAGGATTATTACTTCAACAACCTGCTGCAGCACACCTGGGCGATCAATCCGAATACGGTCAACACGATCTCGGTCTTCATGAACCAGATGAGCGCGCACAGCGCCGCCCAGGAGCTGGGCAGCGACGGCAAGCCGATGTGCTTCTCCAATAACAGCGGGGATCCTAATGGGGTTAGCATTGGGGTCAGCGAGCCCGCGGGCAGCTGCTTTATGGGGGCTCTGCGCATCAACTCGAACTACGGCTTTGAGAGCGGCTGGGATGAGCCCTCGGCGGAAGTCCGCAACACTTTGGGCTTGACGGATACCCTCAACAGGAGCCTCGGCAAGCACTCCATCACCGCAGGCATCGACCTGCTTCATCAGCACGCGGTCGAGAATACGGCGTATCCGACTCAGCCGTTGATCGGGTTTGGAAGAAGTGGAACAGGCGGGGGCACGAGTTCCTATACCGGCGGGTACCTGGCAGATTATTTGTTGGGCGCCGCATCGGGGTACATGCAAGGCGCCGGCGAGATTTCCGATGTGGCCGGCTGGCAGGTTGGTCCCTTCGTCCAGGACGACTGGAAGATTCTTCCCAATCTGACCATCAACCTCGGTTTGCGCTGGGATCCGAACACGCCTCCCGTCTCCCAAGGCGGCCGTGGCGCAGCCTGGGTCCCCGGCGCGAACACCGTCGCCGGTTTTGCGAATAGCACCCCCGGCAAGCAAAGCATTGTGTTTACCAATGCTCCCGCGGGACTCCTCTTCCCCGGCGACCCCGGCGTGTCCGATACCCTGATGAACAGCGACTACGGTTACTGGGAGCCTCGCATTGGCGTGGCTTACCAGCCCAAGTCAGCGCCGCACACTGTCTTGCACGCCGGCTTCGGCATATTCAGCGGCCCGCTCCAGTACTCGGAGTACAACCACGCCGCCGACGTCGCCCCCTTCAGCCCCACCTTTAACTTCTCGGGATGGTGCTGGCCCTGCAGCGCCGATACTGCCTTGTCAGGCGGGATTATCCCGTTTGACAGCCCCTGGTCCGCCAGCGGCGCCGGCTCTCCCTATGCGACAAGCCCCTTCCCGGGGACATTCCCCTGGGCGACGACTTCCTACAAGCCGGCGAAAAGCGTTGCCATTCCCAAGGGCCAAGTCGGCCAGGACTTCTCGCGCGACTTCAAGCTGCCCACAACGTATGCCTGGAACGTGTCGATCGAGCAGCAGTTCACCGCGACGACGGGCTTCCGCCTGGCTTATGTAGGCAGTGAAACCGAACACCTGTCGGTGGCCATCGACATGAACCCACCGTACGCTTCAAAGCTGCCCGTGAACAAGAACATAGGGGACATCTTCGACGACCAGAGCTGGGCGACGGCGAGCTACAACTCGCTGCAGGTCAGCCTGGATCAGCACATGTGGCGCGGCCTCCAGGTGCAGTCCAGCTTCACCTGGTCGCATACCCTGGACATCGCCAGCAGCAGCAACATCTCCTTCGGCAATCCGGCGTTGGGCAATCCGATCAGCGCCGCATGGAACCGCGGCAACTCCAACCAGGATATGCCGTGGAACTGGATCAGCAACTTTATCTACCAGGCCCCCTCGCTCAAGGAAAAGGGCAAGCTAATGGAAGAGACGGTCGGCGGCTGGCAGTTGAGCAGCATCATCACCGCGCAGGCCGGCAACCCGTTCTCGATTGGCCAGTGGAATACGGACCCCGGAGTCGGCATGTGGAATAACCGCGCCGATTATACCCCGGGCGTATCCGCCAACGTGGGCAAGGGCGGCCACTGGGATTGGGTTAACCCGAACAAGGGCTACTTCAACGAGGCAGCCTTCCAACTTCCCGTCTCCTGTAACGACCAAACGCCGGGATGGTGCGGTTTCGGCGACACGAGCAGGGACGCCTACTGGGGACCGGGCGTATTTGGCATCGATGCATCGATTATGAAGAACTGGGCGCTGACGGAAGGAAAGACCTTCCAGTTCCGCTGGGATTCTTTCAACGCCACCAACCATCCGAACTTCGCGAACCCGGCGTCCACCGTTAATCAGGCTGCAGGTGTTTTTGGCGTGATCAGCGGTATGAACGGTCATCCTCGTGTCTTCCAGGGCGCTCTTCGCTTCACCTTCTGATTTAACGTCCTCACGGGAGGCCCGGGCTCAATGTCCGGGCCTCCGTTTTTTGCCGGATAACTCATACATCACTGGAAGCCGGACGCCGCGCGTCATGAAGGACGCTCTGAAATTGACCTTTTAACGAGTGGTTTTCAGTGCGGTCCAGGAGGCGCGGCCCCTGGGCGTGGTTCTCTATTCCCCAACTCCCTGTCTTCTCATCCCCGCCGCGGCACCCGTACCTCAATGCGCACTCCTTTGCCCGGCGCGCTCGCCAGGTGGAACTTTCCGCCCGACCGTTCCACCCGCTCCTTCATGCCTTTCAGTCCAAAGTGGTGTCCGTTTCCCTGGTCCGCCTGTTGCGGATCGAAGCCGCAGCCGTCGTCGTCGAGATTCAGCACCAGCCCGCCGTCGTTGTACGTTAGCGTCACATCCACTTGTGCGGGACGGCCGTGCAGCATCGAGTTGTAGACCGCTTCGCGGGCCACCATCAGCAGATCGTGCGCCATGGGCTCGGTGACTGCGAAGGGCGTGCCGCCGATCGTCAACGCAACCGGCACCTGGAACTCGCCGCTCACCTGCAGGGTCATGCTCTGCAGCTTCTCTCCCAGACTGCTGGCATCGCTTTGCTTGCGGAGATTCCATATGGCCTCGCGCGCCTCGTTGATGGTGCCGCGCAACTGCTGGCGTGCAAAATCCATCAAGCTGGTGTCCGCGCCTTCTTTCGCGCCATCCATGGAGAGCGCCTCCAGCAGAGCAGAAACACCAGTGCATCCTTGAATGACGGTGTCGTGCATCTCCCGCGCAAGACGGCTGCGCTCCCCAAGAACCGCTTCAAACCTCGACCGCACCTGGCGTACCCGGTACCGATAGCTCAAATAAATGAGTAGCACAATCATTGCCAGGCAGGCCGACAGGAACCACCACGTGCGATAGAAGAACGGCCGTTGCGCGATGGCGAAGGAGGCCTCGCTGACCACGTTGGGATTGCCGGCTTCAAACACCTGCACGCGGAAGCGGTAGCGGCCGGCAGGAAGGTTTGTGTAGTCGGCCGTGCGAGCCGAAGTGGGGGCGCTCCAGTTTTTTTCAAAGCCCTCAAGCATGTAGCGGAAGCGCAGGGCGTCCTGAGAGCTGAGGCGGATGGGCGTGTAACCAAATTCGAGCCTCCCGCTGCCCGGCCGCAGGGAAACCGGCCCGTTCATCGCCACCGGCCGGCCGTCGGCCAGAACCGTTTGAATCGTTAGTGGCGGCGGCGGCAGCGGCTGATGCTCCATGGGAAGAATGTGGATGGGGCCGAGATTGCTTGGGAACCAGACGTCGCCCGCCGGGGCGATGCATCCCGACGATTGCGTGCCGCCGTATATCTCGGTGTTGGCCGTCATGTCCGCGGTGGAGTAGAAGGTCACCGCCAGATGCCGCGGGAACGAGTCGGCCTGCGCGTCCAGCTCGCGGCGGTTCACCAGGGCGACACCGTTGGGTCCGCTGAGCCAAAGGTGCCCTGCGGCGTCTTCGAGAATCTGGTAGATGGCGTTGCTGGCCAGGCCGTCTTCGGCCCTGAAGTGCGCCAGCCTGCCCCGGCGCAGCCGGTACAGGCCGTTGTCGCGGGTCCCGAACCAGAGGCTTCCGTCGGAGTCCTCGTGGATTGCCCACACCTTCATTTCCGCCAGCGGCGCGATCGCGGGGTCGTTGAGGAAGTCATCGCCGCGCACGTGATTGATGCCGCGATCCGTCCCCACCCAGAGATCGCCCGCGCGATCGATCAGCAGCGCGCGAATGCTTGGGTACACCAGTCCATTGCCCACGTCGTAAGTGCGAATGACCGGTTTCACGTTCGAGGTTGCAATATGATTCAGGCCGCCGTCGGTGCCCACCCACATGCTGCCGTCGTGAGCCTGCACGATGGCGCGGATGAAGGTGTTGAGCGTGGAAAAATGCGTGGTTTTCCGGCCCGCGATCTGAAACAAGCCGCTGCCGTCGGTTCCCAGCCACAACGCTCCAGAGCGGTCTCGAAAAACATTGCGGACATGGACGCCGTAACCGCCCGGCAGCCTTTCGGAAACAACCGCGCCGTCTTTTCCGTGGAAGAGCTGTGCGGATGCCGCCCAGAAGCTGCCGTCGCGGTCAAGGTAGATGGTTCCGAAATCGGAGTCGCTCGGCGTGGGGAAGGGAACGATGCTCACCGGCGACCGCGTCAACCGCAGCATGCCGGCCTGCGTGCCGATCCAGAAGTTGTTCTCGCTGTCTTCAAAGAAGCTGAGCACGGTGTTGCTGGGCAGGTTGGAGGGAGCAATGATGTGCGTGGAGACGCCGCCATGCCACTGGAAGACTCCTTGCCCGATGGTTCCGATCCATAACACGCCGTCCCCGGTCTGGCGCAAAGTCCGCACCGTGCTGGCAATGCCCTTCACGGGCAGAAAACGATCCTGCCCGAGAGGCATTTGCTCAAGACCGGCCACGGTGCCCACCCACATGGTTCCGTCGCGAGTCTGAGTGATGGATTTAACCATATTCTGACCGAATCCCGCGCCGAGCGAATAGATCGTTGCTTTCATGTGTTCGATACATGTCAGCCTGTAACCCCCGGCCCACAACCGTCCCGCGCGATCCTGGTAGATGGCATGAACCGATAGTTTCGGAATGGCGGCAGTGTTATCCACCCGCACGAAGCGACCCTGGCTGAACTGCATCAGCCCGTTGTCTGTCCCCGCCCACACCGTTCCCGACGCATCTTCAAATACGGTGCGCACAAAGCCGTTGCTCAGTCCCTCATTTGTTGTCCACGACTGAAAGCGGCCATCCAGCATCCGGACGATGCCACCGCCTTCTGTGCCGATCCATAACGCGCCGTCGCGCGAGACCTTCAGGCAGAAGACGCTATTCTCCCGCAGCGCAGGGGTGTTCTGGCGGTCGAAGATCGTGAAGTGGACTCCGTCGAAACGCAGCAACCCGCCTGTCGTGCCGATCCAGAGAAAGCCGTCCGGCGTTTGCGCAAATGCCTGCACGGTCTGCTCCGGGAGTCCGTCGGATGCCTGCCACACGTGGCGAGTGTATCCGGCAGGCGTACTGGTCTGGGCCGCTGCGCAACCGGCCGCGGCCAACAGAACCCAGGCGGCAAACGTGCGT
>PLOG01000038.1 GCA_003142935.1 Acidobacteriaceae bacterium | reverse complement strand
CTGCAACGAGTCGAAGGGCGTTTGTTCCGGCCCATGGCCTGGACCGTTGCCTTCGCACTACTCGGCGCCATGACATTCTCCATCTTCATCGCACCTGTGCTGTGCGCCATGCTCTTCCCCAACGGTGTCAGGGAGTGGCACAATCCGGTCCTGGTGTTTCTCACCAAGCGCTATCGGACCAGCTTGCGCTGGGCTGTCGAAAACCGCGTGATTGTAGTCGGCGTTGGCGTGGCTTCGCTGGCCGTCGCTATTTTCCTGACATTCAGCGGACTCATTGGCTCGGAGTTCCTGCCCCATTTGGACGAAGGCGCCATTTGGGCACGTGGCGCGATGGCCAACAGCGTAGGCGAGACGGAAGGCACGCGCTTCGCCCAGCATTCCCGCTATATCTTAGCCTCGTTCCCCGAGGTCACCAAGGTCGTCTCGCAAGCCGGGGCGCCCGACGATGGAACCGACACGGGAGGATTCGGCAACACGGAATATTTCGTCGACTTGAAGCCCAAGGACCAATGGCGGCCCGTCTTTCATCAGAATAAAGAGGAGCTGATTGCCGCGATGGATCGCGAACTGGAGAAATACCCAGGGGCTTTCTGGAATTTCTCCCAGCCCATTGAGGACAACGTGGATGAAACGATGACCGGCACGAAAGGCGGACTGTGCGCCAAGCTTTACGGGCCAGAGTTGGACGTTCTGGAGGAAAAGGGCGAGCAGATCAAGAATGTTATGGCCAATATTGACGGGGTCAAGGATTTGGGCATTCAACGCGATACTGGCCAGCCGAATATCGATCTCACCGTTGACCGTCAGGCGGCTGCGCGTTTCGGCATCAATGTGGCCGATATACAAGATGCCGTCCAGACCGCCATCGGCGGTAATCCTGTCAGTCAGGTCCTGCAGGGAGAGGCGGTCTACAACGTGGTGGTGCGCTATCAGAAGCCGTATCGCGATACCAAGGAGGCTATCCAGAATATTCGACTGCTTTCTCCCACGGGAGAGCGCGTCTCGCTGGCTCAGTTGACCAAAGTCCAGGTTCGCGATGACGCCTACGACATTTACAGGGAAGACGGTTCCCGCTATGTGGCCATCCGCTTTGAGGTTCGCGGGCGCGATCTGGGCACCACGGTCAAGGAAGCCATCGACAAAATCGCCAACAATGTGCAGTTACCGCGTGGCTATCGCCTCGAATGGTCGGGAGAATACGATAGCGAAAAGCGAGCCGAAAGAAGGCTGCTCTTCATCGTGCCCCTGACGATCTTCTTGATCTTCGTGATTCTCTACACCATGTTTCGTTCCTTCAAATGGGCTCTGCTGATTCTGCTCAACGTGGCCATGGCTCGCGTTGGAGGCTTGCTCGCTCTGCTTGTAACCGGCACGTTCTTCAGCGTGTCGTCGGGAGTGGGCTTCCTGGCGCTGTTCGGCGTCTCGGTGCAAACCGGCGTCATCATGCTCGAATACATCAACCAATTGAGGGCGCGGGGATATACCGTTGCAGACGCCGCTGTCGAAGGGGCAGTCTTGCGGTTGCGGCCGATCATGATGACGATGCTAGTGGCTACGCTGGGGCTTCTTCCGGCGGCCATGTCTCACGCTATTGGATCCGACTCGCAGCGCCCGTTCGCAATCGTCATTGTCGGGGGATTGATATCCGATCTGCTATTGAGCATCTTCCTGCTCCCGACCCTTTATGTCTGGTTCGCGCGCGAGGACGATATGTTGCCGAAACCGGAAGCGGAGGAGTCCTTTGCACACTAATTGCATAAATGTCGTTTCGGATGGGCGCAGGTCAAGTCGCCGTATCGTATATCTGCTTGTGGGCGCCTTCTGGCTGGCGCCAGGACTCGCGCCGGGTGTGCGCGCGCAACAGGCGCTGAACTGGGACCAAGTGAAGGCCAAGTTTGAACAAGTAAATCCGGCGCTGAAGGCCGACGCGGACAACGTGGACGAGATGAAGGCCGAAGAGATCACGGCCTTTCTCCGCCCCAATCCGCAGTTCACGATAGCTGCCGATGGCACCCAGATTGCCCCGCACAACGGGGTCTGGGTTCCCTTCAAGGGCACAACCGAGCAACCCAACTTCAGTTATCTGCATGAGCGCCAACATAAGCGCGAACTGCGGTTGGAGAGCGCTCAGGAGGGCACGCGCATCACGCAATCGCAGCATGAGGATCTGGACCGCAACATGGTGTTTGCCCTGCGCACGGCGTTTGTGGGAACACTTGAGGCCAAGTTCGTACTGGACCTTGCGAAAGCAGATCTCGACTATTACGACAAGATCATCGACATTAGCCGGGCCCGCTTCCAGGCCGGCGATATTGCACAAATCGACCTGGACCGCATTGAACTGCTGCGCGTACAGTACGAGTCGGAGATCGAAACGGCGATTGTCAACCTGCGCACCGCCAAGATTCAGCTTCTACAGATGTTGAACGACCGCACTCCGGTGGATCAGTTCGATGTGACAGGTCCATTCGACTTCAGCGATAACCTGCAGCCATTGGAGAGTTATCGCGATTCCGCATTGGCAGCTCGACCGGACCTGCAAGCCGCCCTGCAGACAATTCAGCAGTCTCAAACCAATCACAAGCTGGCCGTAGCGAACGGCTCGACCGATCCGACTTACAGCGGCTGGTATACCCACAACTCCTCAACTAATAACCCCAATGGCCCGGATACCATTGGCGTCAGCGTGAGTATCCCACTGCGCATCTTCGACAAGAATCAAGGTGAAAAGAAACGCACGCTGATCGATATCGACCGCAGCCAGCAGGCCAGCGATGCAACACGGGCGCAGGTTTTCAGTGACGTCGATACGGCATATGAGTTGGTGCGCAGCAATATTGCGCTGCTCAAGCCGTACAAGGCAAAATACAACGATCAGGCGCTGCGGGTGCGCGACACTGTCACCTTTTCCTACGAGCACGGCAACGCTTCGTTGATGGATTTTCTCAACGCACAAAGCGACTATCGCCAGGTACAACTGGCCTATGCGCAGCTGATAGGCGCCTATCTCACCGCGGCCGGCCAGCTGAATCTCGCTGTCGGAAGCGAGGCTATTCATTAAGTTTTGCTGTCAAAGCAGCACACAGCCGGCGCTAGCTGAGGTTATTTTGTTCTTTCAATCGACCTACAAGGAGGGGTTCGCTCTATGACACGAGAAGAAGTCAAGGCTCGCATCGAGGAAATCGGTATTTTCCCCGGCATACGCGTCAGCTCTGCCGATCAGGCGCTCTACGCCGCCAGAACCCTTTACGCCGCCGGCATTCCGATCGCGGAAATCACCATGACAGTGCCTGGTGCGATTAACGTGATTAGCGAGCTGGCACAGACGCTTCCCGACATGGTCGTAGGAGCCGGCACAGTGCTTGACAAGGAAACCGCGGAGCGCTGCCTCGACGCCGGGGCGCGATTCCTGACCAGCACCGGCCTGGTTTTGGAAGTAATTGGCTCCGCGCATAAAAGGGGCGTGGTTGCCATACCCGGCGCCCTCACACCGACGGAGGTGATTGCCGCATGGAAGGCCGGCGCGGATTACGTGAAGATTTATCCTGCGGCGGCCTTAGGTGGCGATCTCTATATCCGCTCTTTGAAGCTGCCCTTGCCGCAGGTGTCATTGATTGCCGCCGGCGGAGTCAATCAGCAGACTGCGACCGGGTTTATTCTCGCTGGGGCTACTGCTCTCGGGGTTGGTTCGGAGCTGCTACCAAGGGAAGCCATTCGCCGCCACCAAGAGCATCGCATCCACGAGCTGGCACGCCGATTCCTGAGTTTCGTCAAGGAAGCCCGCGGCGTTGCGTAGGCTCTGCGTTTCCTCCGAGTCAAGTAAGCTCCCGGAAAGATAATGGAAGTATTACTTGCCCGAGAACAGGCAGTAAGTCCGACTAAGGCCCACGGAGATAAATGAGAGCAGAATGTCATAAGGAAGCTATAAGTTATTCCCGGCGATGCAACCATCTATAGATTCCGTTCATGCCTCCTTCATCTGCGAAATTTCATACTGTTTTTGATAGAAGGAGGTTTCCAATGATTCACAAGATCCAGGCAATAGGTTCGCTTGTGGTGTTAGCGGCGGGTATTGCGTATGCAGCGCCGCAAATGGGCACCCAGTACAGCCATAGCGAACTCCAGGCAATGATCCGCGGAGCGCGCTCCACACAGCAATATCAGCAACTGGCGACTTACTTCAGATCCCGGCAACAGTCCCTGGAGCAACAGGCCCAGGCAGAGAAGGCCGAGTGGGAGCGTCGCAGCCAGAGCAACGCGGGAGCCGCACAGAAATATCCACGGCCGGCTGATTCCTCAAAGAACCGGTTCGAGTATTTCGCATATGAAGCGGATCAGATGGGCCAGCAGGCCGAGCACTATGAAAGCCTGACGGCGAGCGCGGCACCATCGGCTGTGAAGTGAGAAAAAGCACCGTAATCTGGATAACTGGGCCAGGTCCGGAATGGTTGTCATAAACCACGACGGCCTGGCCCAATATATTCTTTGCACTTTATTTATGCTTCATTGATGAAAAAGTGGATAGATTCTTTATACGGGCACATGCCGGAGCCGCCAGTGTAGGGCGCCGCAAATATAGTCATTTTCAAAAGGCGCCAAGTTTGTATCGAATTGGCTGAAACCTTCCCTCAGGGGCTAAAGCCCGGCTCATTTGTGGTTGTTTGCGGCACGACTGAAGTCGTGCCCTTTCAAAACATAAACGACCTTCTTTTTGGTGGTCATCACTAGAATCTTGGCACTATGAAGATTTCTGACATCTATGGAGAGCAGTTCCGCGGAGCGTACTACCGGTTTATCGGCGAAAGTCTGGCCGGCTGCTGGGTGGTCGCGCTGATTGTCTTTTCAGGGTATGTGCTGCACTTCGGGTCGGCTCCGGTTGGTTTTCTTCTTCTGCTTGTCGTTGTATCCGAGGCCATCCTTTGCGGGTTTTGGCAGGCAACCATTGTTTCGCTGCTCGCCTGCGCTTGTCTGGATTACTTTTTCTATCCTCCGCTCCTCCAGTTTACGATCGGAGATCCGCAGGACTGGGTCGCACTGGGCGCATTCGAGATAAGCGCGCTCGTTGTCAGCCGTGTTTCTTCGCGAGAACAGCGGAGCACGCGAGAAGCCACACTGCAACGGACGGCAATGGAACAGTTGTACGAGTTGAGCCGCAGTACATTGCTGATCAACCTGCACCAGCCTCCCGGGCCCCAGTTGACTCAGCTGATTCTGCGTATTTTTGCCGTAGAGGGGGTTGCCATTTTCGATGCAAGCACCGGGCAATGCGCAAGAGCAGGGGTGTGGTCTGAAGATGAGATGGATTTGGCAAAGGAATGCTTTCTGCTGAGCAAGGACAACGAAGATTCAATGACGCGGACCACACGGAGGCAACTTAGAATCAACGCAGAGACAATAGGTGCACTCGTCATTCGCGGCGATCTGAGTCCACTTGTCGGCAATGCGCTGGCATCGTTGGGGGCGATCGCGTTAGACCGGTGTGTCTCGTTTGAGAAAGAGAGTCGCATTGAGGCAGCCCATCAAGCCGAACGGCTTCGCGCCGCAGTGCTCGATTCGCTGGCTCATGCGGTCAAGACGCCTCTAACAGCAATCCAAACCGCGAACGAGGGTCTTCGCGAGGTGGGCAAGCTCAACAACCCACAGAAGGAATTGGTGACGCTGATTGAAGAGGAGTCGAATCAGCTAGGGCAACTGTGCACGCGCCTGCTGCAGACGGCGAAGCTCGAGGCAGAGGAGGTAAACCTGGGAGACGAAGAAATCGCTATCGCCGACCTGGTCTCAATGGCGTTGCAAAAGCAACAGGGACATCTGGGTGGGCACACAGTTGAAGTTGCTGTTCCAGACCCCGACATCACCGTTCGAGGGGATTCCGATCTGCTTTCAATGGCCTTGGCGCAGTTCTTAGACAATGCGGTGAAGTACTCCTTTCGGGGAACCGCGATCAAGGTTGCCGCGCGTGAAAGCCACTCGGAAGTTCTTATCTCCGTTCATAACTACGGGCCTCAAATTCCAATCTCGGACAGGGAGCGGATCTTTCAGCGGTTTTATCGTAGCGAGGGCTCGAGTCGCCTCGCCCCAGGAACCGGGATCGGCTTATCGGCAGTAAAGATGACTGCCGACGCGCACCGCGGCCATGTATGGGTGATAAGCGACGCGAATGAGGGCACTACCTTCTTTCTCTCGCTTCCCCAAGACGGAAGGAGAAGGACATGAACTCCGATCAAGGTACTGTTCTGATTGTGGACGACGAACGATCAATCCGGCTTTCTTTGCGGACCATACTCTCCAGCATCGGTTTTACGATCATTGAAGCGGGGAGAGGGGAGGAGGCGCTGGCATTGGTGCGCACAGCGCAATTCGACGCCGTGCTGCTCGATATCAATATGCCCGGAATGGGCGGAATCGAGGTCTGCCGCATCATGCGCAAGAATTCTCCTGTCCTTCCTATTGTGATGCTGACCGTCCAAGGCAACGAGGATCGCAAGGTGGATGCATTCGAAGCCGGNNTTGCGCGCCGCGGTACGGAGAGGCAAGGTCTCCGATTCAGGAGTGGCAGCAATCCTGATCGGCGATGTTCATCTTGACCCCGATAGGCATCTGGTTCAAAAGAAGGGACGCCAGGTCCATCTGACTCCCAAACAGTTCGAGCTGCTTCACTATTTGATGGCCAATGCCGGAAGACCGGTTCCTCACGCCAAACTTCTAAGGTCGGTATGGGGACCCGAGTATGGAAACGAACTAGAGTATCTGCGCACCTTTATCAGGCAAATCCGCATGAAGATCGAAGACGATCCCGGAGAGCCCAAATACCTATTGACGGAATCGCATATCGGTTACCGATTCAGCGAAACTGTGTGAAAGACGGATCATTATTTTGGTGCTTAGAACCACTTGCAAAATTACGTTCAGGCTGTAGATTGTGTAAGGGCACGACTTTAGTCGTGCCCTGACACATTTTGGAGTCTCAATAGAATTTTGCAAGAGGTTCCGATGAAGCAGTTTTCAATGCCGAACGGCGTTGGCGGTTCAAAGTGGCGCTGCTGTGCAGAAATCGAAGCATCCCGCAGCTCGGGTCTGCGCCAATGCAGGGAGGCGACGATGAAGAATCTTCGAGTTGGATCCTCTGGTGTCCATTTGACTCGTCGTGCGATTTTACTAGTATTCAGACTGTATGAATTGGTAATCACTCTCAGACAGGTGCGGGCGTGGACGCCCGCATGACAGCCGGTCTGGAGACCGGCGCTACATTGCATCCATTACAAAATCATGCGGTCACGGTACCAGGGGCGCGGCGGCCTGTTTAGAAGCTGCGGTCCTCGGAAACTTCCGGGCATCCATATATATGCGTGCGTCAGCCATATGGGCAGTAGAAATGGTGAAGCCAACTCACTAATTGCCGGGCAAGTGAGGGGGTACGGATTCAGGCCGGAGCGATCAGTGCGCTGCAGCCTGAGAGACATTGACGACAGTTACGGCTGGTTGCCCAAAGTTTGCTGCGTAAACCCGCTCTGCTGTTGGGTCGATCGCAAGTGCATAGGGATTTTTTCCAGCACTGTATGTGCCGATGACCTTGTTGGTTTCGCCGTTGATGGCCGTGATGCTATCGCCGTGGACGTTTGCCACATATATGCGGTTATGAAGCGCGTCGACTGCGACGGCCTGAGGATGGTCGCCCACGACCAGCGTGGCAACCACCTTGTTTGTCGTCAGGTTGATCGCGCTGACGGTCGCGGAGCCGTAGTTCACTGCGTAAAGCATCTGCGTGCGAGGATTAATCGCAACGGCGCATGGAAAGGAGCCGACCGGTACGGTGTGAACAGCACGCGTCTGCACATTCAGCTCAACGATGTTGTCTGTTCCTGTATGGCCGAGGTAGAGCATATCGGTTGATTGATCGAAAGCCATTCCCCAAAGATGCGTGCCCACGTCGACCTTGGTCATCGCCCCGGTGGCAGCATTCACGATTCGAATGGCAGGGTCTTCATAGGTCGTGAGGAAGACGGTGTTGCTGCGGGGATCGACGATGATTCCATCCGCGCTGCCGGTTTTGAAGCGGGTGACGGAGTTTGTGGTCCCGTCGATAACGATCAAAAAGTCGCTATAGGTGTTGGCCACATAAATCTTGTTGGTGGCTTCATCCGCGGCAATGAGGTACGGGTACGATCCGGTGCGTATCTGAATGGTTGCGATTACCGCGTCCTGCTTGCCGTCAATCACGCTGACGGAATCGCCGTCCCCGTTGACGACATAGATCCGGTCTGTTCGGGGATTCATAGCAAGCGCAATGGGGCCCTTGCCCACCTTGACCATGTGAGCCGATCCGGTTTGCTCATTTGTAACGACCACCTGGTCCGCTGCTTCGTCGACCGCATAGACCTTATGGGTTTGCGGATTGATGGCGATGGCGCCAGTGGTAATCTGTCTTCCAAAGGAAGCATCCGTTTCTGCCTGCGCAGCGCCAACAGTGCCAAGGAAAAGCGCAGAGGCAGTGAGAGTGCAGAGGAGAGAGGCAGACCATCGATCCCAGGGCCGAGGTGTGGAATTGAGCATATTCATGTTGTGATAAATCTCCGCGTTCCTATATTATCAAACATTATAAAGTCCGGCAGCGAATCTGCAGAGATCATGCGCACCGGCAGAAGGGCGATCCCGATGAGCCGATTGATGCGCTTTGTTTGCGCGTGCGCAGTGTGCCTGATGGTTGCGGCGCCGATTTTTGGGCAGAAGAAGCCATTCCACGTGCTGGCCTTTTACTCGACCACTGTGGAGCAGGACCATGTCGATTTTGCGATGCAAGCGATTCCGTTTTTTCAGGCGATGGCCGCAAGGGACGACTTCGAATTCAAGACCACGAAGAACTGGAACGACATGAATGCGGAGGTGCTCTCGCATTACCAGGTTGTGATGTGGCTGGATGACAGGCCGTCCACGCCGGCGCAACGGCTGGCGTTCCAGAACTATATGGAGCATGGTGGAGGGTGGCTGGGGTTCCATATTGCAGGCTATATGTCCGGACGAGAGGAGTGGCCCTGGTTTGCGGATTTTATTGGAACGGTGTTTTCCGGCAATAACTGGCCCCCGCTGCCTGCAAAGATCGATGTCGACGATCCGGACCATCCTGTGACGAAGGGGTTCCCGGTGAGCTATACGTCGCCGGCAAACGAATGGTATAGCTGGAATCCCGATCCTCGACTGAGTTCCGGCATCAAGGTGCTGATGACTTTGGACCCTTCCAATTATCCAATAGGGTTCAAGAACACACTGACGCACGGAGATATTCCTTTGACCTGGACCAACACCAAGTACAGGATGCTTTATACGAATATGGGCCACGGCAAGAAGATATTCGATAGCAAGCTGCAGAACAGCTTTTTTGAGAATGCTCTACTGTGGCTGGGAGGCCGAATGCGATAGGCGCCTGCTCGGGCTCCCTGCCCAGGCACGACGAACAGGGCTTTTAAGGGGTCACGGCACGGGTTGTGCTTCTATCAGGCAGCGGACGGACGGCGTGACGACGATGAACATTTCCGCTTGCGGAGCCGCGATCGATTTCAACATATCGAGTTCCTTTTGCTTCTTCTCGGGAGCGATTGGATGGCCCGTCTGAATATCGTCAAGGGCGGCCAGTCCTAAATTGCCGAGCGCTGCCAGTTGCTGGGACAGCGGAATCAGACGGACACGGAGGATGGAATTCGGGAGATAGGGCTCGATCTGTGCGTCGTTTTTGCTCCATCTGGTAAACCACTCGCGCAGGTCGGGTCGAGCGGAAGGATCGAGCAGGGCGCGCTTGGCCAATGCGTTGACCTCTCTTGCCAGGCTGCTTTCCGGCGGGATAGCGTCGACTAACCGATTAAGCGGCTGCTCGGCATTGTAGACCTGCGTTGTCTCACGGTTGTAATCCTTTACCGGCTCGACGGCCTGCGCCAGCGTAACGAGCAGCGATATCGGCATGTCGTCCCCCGCAATACGGCCCAGCATCGTGCGGGTACTGATTTGCTGCTGCAGGCCGAGCCATTGCAGATTCCGGTTGAGGACTGCAAGGCGGCTATACATGGAGTCAACGTCTGTGACGGTAGCCGGAGACCAGAGACGCTCGGCGATGGCTCCAAGCCGTGGCCAGAGCCGGTTGTCAAGAATTTCGGGAGTTGCATACTCAGTCCATTCGCACGCTTCGCCGCCGATGATGTTTGCCTGTTCGGCGGGAGTGAGAGATGCACTGGGCCCGCCGAGCGGATCGACCGCATAATGGTCTGCGGCCGAGTGCATCAGGTCAAGATAGTATCCGGCAGAGAGGACGGTTTTGTATCCGAGTCTCGCAGAGTTGGCGAGAGAGTCTGAGCCACGCCATGACTGAATGAGCGAATCTTTGGGAAGTTTGCCGTCGAGGATTTCGTCCCACCCCTCCATGTGCTTGCCGTGTTGGGCGACAATCTTCTGTACTCGCAGAGTGAAATAAGTCTGCAGGTCATGGGCATTTGAAATGTTGTGCGCACGCATCCAAGCCTGGATTTTGGGGTCATGGTTCCAGTACTTTGGATCGACCTCATCGCCGCCAATGTGGAAGTAGGCATCGGGGAACAGCTCTTCCATCTCCCCGAAGACCTGGTTAATGATTTTGTACGTCTGCGGATTGGTTGGGTCGAGCGGAGGACGTAGCGTATCGTGCTCTGAGCGAATCAATCCCGCTGGAGCGGGTCCAGAGGACAACTGAGGATAGGTCACTAGCCAGCTCACGGCATGACCCGGCAGGTCGAATTCAGGAACCACGCGAATGCCGCGATCCCCCGCATACGCGATCAGTTGACGGATCTGCGTCTGCGTATAGTACAGGCCATCGGAGGCATACTCCGTAAGGCGCGGGTACTTCCTGCTCTGTATGCGAAAGCCCTGGTCATCTGACAGGTGCAGATGCAGCACGTTCAACTTGACCGCAGCCATGCCGTCGATGTTCCGCTCCAGAACGGGAAGGGGCACAAAGTGGCGGCAGACGTCGATCATCAGGCCGCGCCACGGGAGTCTTGGAGCGTCGTCGATCTCAACGTCGGGGATGACCCATCCGCTGGGGCTGGCCTGAACAAGCTGCAGAAGGGTCTGCAGGCCGTACATGATGCCGAGCGGGCTGGGCGCGGTCAGCTTGATTCCGGACTGGCGGACGGATAGATGATAACTTTCGTCTTCGCCCAGAGCCTGTACCTTGAGCCCGGGGCCGGAGCATTGAATGACGAACAGAGGCCCCTGCGGCGGCTTGCCAAACGATCGATCAAACGGAACCCCGGTCTGAACAGAAAGCTGGAGGATGAACCGCTTCAGGGCGCGGTGGACTCTTTCATCTCCGCCGGTGAGTTCGATGCGCGGCGTGCCGTCCAGCGCGAGAGAGCCTTGCTGCCGCACGATGTGCGCCGGCCAAGGCATAAGTTCAAGCTGTTGTCCACTGCAGGGAAGAACAGCGCAGAACAGCAATGCCGCGATTCCGAGTTTCTTGATTCCACCGAGAATGCTCAATGCCCAAACCTTTCTGGAAGTTCAAGGACAAAGTAAATAAGCCAACCCATTTGGAAAGAGTCGGCCTATGTGATTCTGTATTGCAAATAATTGGAATCCTGTTATTGCTCTTTCCAGTATTTGTTGAAGCCAACGTAATCGGAGGGCACGGCTGCCAGAATCTTGCGGCGCAACTGCAGTATATCCACCGAGCCGAGCGATTTGTACAAAACTTTGCCGTTGGGACCGAGCAGTATGGTGTAAGGAACAGCCGACTGCCACTCGGGATCGAAGGCCGCTTGCAGGCGTGCAGCGTCGTCTGAGTCAAACAGCAGATTCTCGCTGGTGGCATGATGTTTTTGCAGGAAGCGCAGGACGCCCTGTTTTTCATCGGGGGAGTTGACGGAGACGGTCACCAGGTTCAGGCTGCGATCGCTGTACATGAGGAAAGAATTCTGCAGATCGGCGAACTCGGCAATGCAGGAGCTGCACCATGTCGCCCAAAAGTCGACAAGCGTATATTTATCGCCGCTGTTTGCGCGCAGCTTTTTTAGTCCGGCGGCGTCGACCATACTTACGGCGACCGGAGCCGCGTCGCGCTTCTCGTAGTATTCGGCAACGAGTGCCTTCTTCTCAGCCCATTTTGTAGCGCATCCAAAGACGGCGGTGTGGGTTACCTTGACCGGCTCGCCCGCGAGCAACTCGTCAATTGCATTCTGCGCATCGTGGGTTGCGACTTTCTCGATGCGAAAGCTGTTGTCGAAGCGGCCTTCATAGCGCAGGCGGCGGTTCTGGTCGAAGATGAACACATGCGGCGTGGCCTGCGGCCCGTAAGCGCGGGTTACCGCCTGCGTGTCGCCGTCGTAGAGGTAGGGGTAGTGAAGATGCTTGTACTGGACGCGAATCTTCATCTCGGCCAGCGTATCACCCACGTCAGAGGAGTCGAGCTCGTCAATCACCGTTGCCTTGGGATCGTTGCCCTCGATGGCGACGACCGCAACTCCGCGATTCTTGTAATCCTCGTAAAGCTTCTCAATGCGGCTCTCGTACATTTGCGCGATAGGGCAGTGGTCGCAGGTAAAGATGACCACGAGCACACGAGCCTTGTCGTAGTCGCTCAGCTTGTGGATTGTTCCGTCGACGCCCGGCAGCGCAAAGGCAGGAGCCTTCGACGCTATCGGCAGAATTGGGTGCTGGATCTGTCCATGGACCAAGAGTGGGGTTGCGAGAGACATCAGCGATGTAACAGCGATTGAGAATAGTTTCTGCATTTCTTCTCCAGGCAGCGGCACATTGGGCCGCGGTTACGCCAGGCTCCTGGCATAGGCGACTTGCTTCACCATGTCGGGGTCGGTGTCACCTTCTTTTTCGTACTCAATGGCGACCGGGCCTGCAAATTTCATTTGACGGAGTTCACTCATGACCTGGGGGATGTGCGCGATACCCGTTCCCAGCAGAACATTCTCCTCATCCCCCTTCGCCTTTATGTCCTTGAGGTGAACCATGCGAAGACGGGGCGCCAGCTTGAGAATTGCAGCGGCGGGATCGTAGCCGCATATGGCGAACTGCCCGGTGTCCGCGGTTGCCCCCATGGTTTTGGAGAGGCCGGAGATGGCATTCCATACTTCGTCTGGGCTTTCGTAGTCGAACTTGATATGCGGGAAGTAGTGATTGTGCAGGCCGAAGGTCAGCCCTGCCTGGGTCAGCTTTACATCGATCGGGTGCAGGACGGGCGCGGGAGCATCGCCGGTGATGTTGCTGGATCCCAGGATCTTTGCGAAGCGGATGGCGCGGTCGATGTCCTGATCGTTCTGTATGGGCCCCGCATAGTATGACCAGCAGCGGATTCCGGCGCGGTCAAGCTTTTCGCGTGTCGAATGGAACAGCTCTTCTTTTGGGTTGGTCAGCAGTATGTACTCGTCCTGCGATATCTCGATTTCGCGGATACGAAGGAGCTTCAACTGGACGATCATGGCGTCGAGGGAGATGCTGTGGTAACTGTAACTCCCGATCGCAATATCTAGTTTGCTGAAGGCAAAGAGCGGAGTTGCCGCACACATTACGCCGCCTACTGTAGCCAGCTTGAGAAAGCTGCGTCTTGTTTCCCCTGCAAAAGTCACCATAAGAGCACGTCTCCAGTATGTTTTAAACGTTTCATTACAAAGTTGTGATCGAATTGAGTGCACCACACGCGACGGCATCTGTCAAGAAAAGCTCAGAAGCCAGGACTCTCAGAAGGACTTACGGCTTCTCGATATGCCGCGGGATCTTCACTAAGTCAATGAGTCTAATGGTGATTGCACTCTGTCACGGCAGAGGTCGCGGAAGAAGCGCCGCCCCATCGTCGATCCAGAGAAAACGCTCTACGGTCCCTTTCTGTTTCTGTTGCATAACTGCGGGTGGTTTCGCGCTATTTCGCTTGTTCGGGATCCAGTAACCTGTATATCTTGAATGTTCTGAGCCCGAAGGAGGGAGTCTATCTCACCCCGATCGACTTAGAGCGGATCGGTTCGTTACACCGATTGAAGCGCCAGACTGCGGAACTGCTTGACATTTCCAAGGCGGGATCGGAAAAGGAGAAACTGTGACACGAGAAAGTCGCTTACAACCACAGCAGCTTCCGCACTTTTTTAAATACACTGACAGCCAGGAATTCATGGAAAGAGTGCGCATCGGGATGCCTCCTCTCATTATTTGTGTAGCTTGCAATGGTGGCATTCACGGGAGAGAGGCAAATGATGCGTTACCGGAAACAGCCGAGCAAATAGCCGACTCCGTTGGAGCCGCCTATGACTCCGGCGCGGCTATGGTCCACATTCATGCGCGCGATCCGAAAGATCTCACCAGAGGCGCCCGCGATGCTGAACCTTGGCGGGAAGTCCTGCGAAAAGTTCGCGAGCGCTGCCCGGAGATCATCATCAACGCGACGACCGGCGGCGGTTTTAATTCGACGATGGAAGAGCGGGCTTCCTCTCTAGACGCCGGTCCGGAAGTTGCATCGCTGAATTTGGCGCCCGATATGAGCAGGTTTCAATTAAGGGAGCGCGCTGCGCCTTTGCCGAATCCACGGCCCGCGCTGGAAGTCGATGAATGCATCCCGTATACCTATGGCCATATTCATGAGCTCGCCGCGAAGATGAAGCAGCTCCAAATCAAGCCTGAGTTGGAGATCTATCATGCTGGCTGCGCCTGGGTCGTGCGATACCTGATCGAAAACGATCTGCTGCAAAAGCCCTACTGGATCCAGACCGTGATGGGATACCAAACCGGAAGTTTCCCAACAGTCGGTAATGTCCTGGGGCTATTGAAGGAATTGCCAGAGGAATCCCTATGGCTATGCTCGGGCCTTGGCCCATATCAACTCCCGATGACGACCCTCGCCACCCTGATGGGCGGCCATGTACGGGTTGGTCTTGAGGACAATGTCTACTACGCTCGTGGAGAGAAAGCTAAGAGCAATGCCGAACTGGTCCAAAGGTCCGTACGCATCGCCCATGAATTGAACCGTCCCGTAGCGACCCCGGCGCAAGCTCGCTCGATGCTCGGCCTAACATTAAAGCGTTAAGTATTGACATCATGTTTTGACACTGCACGCTCGGGCGTAACCGGAAACCAGATCGCGAGCTCTCCCAGGTGCCCAAAAGCGAGGCACCTGGGGCACCCAGATTTAGTGGATTAACTGACATCCCGGGACCTGGGCCACCCGCCTCGATTCACTTCGGGATTGAGTAATAAGTGTAAGTGTATTTCCAGGTAACACTCTTCCCGGGTTCAATCGACAAGTGGATGAACGGCTCCATGGCAAGAGTGGAACGGATGGACCAAAGCTCTTCGGTTTCCAAGGGGTGATCGCCCGTGATCTTCATCCCAGCGCCCAGGTGTGCATTCTCGATCGTAATCTCATAGTCTTTTGAGGTTTTCCCGAAACCTTCAATATTGACTCCAAACAGGTCGCGGCCCTGCATTTCTTTGACATAGTGGATCGTCTTTCCATCGACGGCGCCGAATGCAGAGTTCACAGGTTCCGCGGGGCGAATCTCGAATGGCAGAGTAATGGTGAAATCGGGTCCGATGGTTTGTCTATCAAGAACCAGGAAATTGTGATCGTAGACGCTGGTTGCAATCGATCGCTTCCCAATATTCGTGAGATGATGCTCGATGATCATCTGCGGTTTTCCGGGAACGAGACGAACGATTTTTCGATAGAGATAGCCGTAGCCGGAAGAAGGATCGCGGACTGTCTGGATAAACTCGACCGATTCCGGCTTTGGGCGAACTGACCATTTGCCGTGATCGACAATATCGTAGACGCGGAAAATGCTGTACTTCGCATCGTCCGGCTTGCGAAGTACACCGACTCCAATCTTGAGGAACGTGCCGCCCGGGGAGGCTTCAATGAAGCCTAGCGCTGCATGGTTGGTGAGGAATTCTTCCGCTGGTCCTGTAACGGCGCTGGAAGGCCCGGCGACAATATCGGGACCGTCATAGATAAAATCTTCCACGGTGGGATCGGTTTTGTTAAACCATGGGCCGTAGTAGTTGTGGCCATCATAATTCAGGCTCCCGATGATACCCGACCAATCAAAACGAGTTCCGCGGTAAAAACCGCTGACGGGGTCAGGAGTGTGAATGGTGGCATGGATAAGGCCATTGCCGATTTGCACATCGTGGGTCTCAGCCAAGCTTATTCGGGAGAGTCCCATCGACATGGTCAGCAAAGCACCAAACAGAAAAGCGATTGAGCGCAGCGGAAGATAGCTAGAGATGCGATTCAATTGCGAATCGATTTGCTTGCAGCGAAATGGCATTCATAACCTCTTTTACGTCAATGCTAGCGAGAACCATTCAGGGCTTCGATCAATTTGCGGACATCGAGGGAGAATCTCAGAGGCGTTCCCACGACTCGCCGCATTGGCCAAAGCGGGGTAGCGAAATTTAGCGAAATCAAGCTAGTTTGCAGCCACATTCTTAGCCCAAGCCACGACCAGACTTTAATATTAGCAAAGGGAGATTGCCTGAACTCCTTTCTGCGGAATATAAATGAGGCGTAAGTTAACAGTCCGTGGTGCAAGTCCAGATTTGTAGGTTAGTATTTTGTGAAGTACCCACAGGCCATGTTTTTAGAATTGCGGCATGGGGATGGGCACACGCAAGGATCAGGAGAGTCGCAGCGGTTCCAGACGTATCGCCGAACCAGATCGAAGCACTTCAGGATCGTTTAGCCTATTAGCTCTGTCCTCAATCGTATTTTCACTTGGTCCAGGAAAGTCGAACGTAGGCCTCTCAAGAATTTGATGACCGAACAGAGTCCAAATCGTCCGGCTAATTCCCTAAGACCGACACGGGCTCGACACGCTGTTCTCGCGCTCGTCGTCGCTGCTTACGTCATCACCTACATGGATCGAGTGAACATCTCATCGGCCATGCCGGTGATCCAGCGCGATCTGGGGCTCACGGCGATCACGGTAGGCTGGATTTTCAGCTCATTTCGCTGGGGATATGCTCTTTTTCAAATACCCGGCGGGTGGTTTGGCGACAAGTATGGGCCCCGGCGCGCTCTCGCGGTGGTCGTATGTTGGTGGTCCGTTTTTACCTCGTTGACCGCGCTAAGCTGGAGCGCCGCTTCCATGGGCTTTTGCCGGTTTCTATTTGGCGTGGGAGAAGCCGGAACCTTTCCCATAGCAACCCGATCTCTCTCGCGCTGGATGCCCGCGGACGAACGTGGTTTCTCTCAGGGATTACCGCACGCGGCCTCTCGACTAGGCGCTGCTGTGACTCCGCCATTGGTCGTCATCATCATGATCAGCTTCGGCTGGCGAATGCCATTTTTTCTTTTTGGATTCCTCGGCCTCGCCTGGGCGTCGATCTGGTATTGGTACTATCGAGATCGGCCGGCCGATCATCGAAGTGTCAACGCCGCAGAACTGGAACTTATTTGTGGGTCCAATGCCGCATCCGGCGACTCTTCGCATTTAGTACCTTGGCGCAAGATCTTGAGAAATCGCACGGTATGGATGCTGGCATCCATGTACTTCTGCTATGGATACAGCATCGACATCTACCTGGATTGGTTCCCGAAATATCTCTACGATTCGCGAGGAGTGGACCTCAAAACGATGGGCTTCTATGCCAGCCTTCCATTTCTTGCTGGTTCGGCAGGCAATCTGCTGGGCGGCTGGATTTCGGATCGATGGGCGGCGAAGACGGGCGATCTTAAAATAGCGCGAAGAGGAATTGCAATTGCTGGCTTTGTGATCGCGGCAGTATCGATCTTGCCCGCGACCTTCACCACCCACGCCATTACTTCTGTTCTCTTTTCATGTCTGGCGGTTTTTGGTTTGGAGTTGACGGTGGGTGTGTCCTGGGCGATCCCACTCGATATCGGCGGTGATTATGCCGGCTCCATCGCATCCATCATGAATACTTTCGGAAATCTGGGAAGCGCCATTTCGCCGCTCTTATTAGGCTATATGTTGGGACCTTATGGCTGGAATGTCCCGTTTGTCATCTCTTCCGTCCTTTGCGTTGCGGCTATCTTTTTCTGTTTCGGCATTGATCCCTCACACGGTTTTTTGGCAGCCATGCCGGTGCAACATGAAGCCAACGCGCATTGATCTTCAGAACTTTGGTGAGTGTTAGCGCCGGCTGCATACCAGTTTGTCTCATTGCCATTGGTACAAAAGGAGCCGGGCACTCCAACAATCCGCCGCTTCTCCGATACGGATCGAAATCGACGCACGCGACATCTACTTTCGCTGCGGCGGCCTCGACTTGGCCCCGCTATCCACTAAATAGCGGAAGCGCCACAATTCTTTACTCGCCGACCCACCACATTCCGTCCGGATTTGGACCTACATTGATTTTGCCCACAAGTGTCAGCGTCTTCAGATCGATGACTGCGACACAATTCTCGGTCGAAATGGAAACAAACGCACGGCTGCTGTCCGGGCTGACAACAATACCGCCCCCACCCGTGCCTATCGGAATCTGCTTAATAATCTTTCTCGATGCGACGTCGACGATCAGAACATCGTGGCCGGTATCCGTGGCGACGACTGCTAGTCGTCCGTTCGGAGTAAACCGCATCCGGAGCAAGTTTGGCTCATCCGTCTGAATCGTATCCACTATTTTCTTGGAAGCATAATCCACGACAGCAATGTTCGCGCCGAAATATCTTCCTGCCCAAACCATCGTCGGGTTGCCGGAAGCATCGTGCAGCACATCAAAAGCCTCGGGATGTCCTCCGATATCGACGAAACTCTCATCCCAGTCGGGAGCAGGCGGGCCATTTGTGCCCCTGGTTGTTTGACCGCCATATTTGGAATACACACCCTTCTTTATCTCCTCCTTCGCCTCCTCAGCAGAAATTACCGGGCGTTGCTGAAGCAGGCTGAGAGTGCTGGAACCGGCATTCACAGTAACGATATGGTGCATGTCCCCTGCTACCCAGAGCAGATGAGTCCCTGTCTGACCGGTGCCCATCTCCCAGTCCACTTTGTTGGTTGCCGGATCAAGACGAGCGATTAGCTTCTCACGTTCCGCCGTGAACCACAGATAGCCGCCGACATAAGTCAATCCGTGAGGCCCGTAGAGAGGGCCAAGATCAACCGTCTCCAAGCGCTTTTGGTTCGGAAGATCGACGACCGTGATTGTATTCTGCGATCCATTGCCATAGTTGGAAACGTAGGCGCGAAGTCCGTCTTGAGAAGCGGTGACTTCATGTGGGTTTACGCCTACCGGCACCTTTGCCACTACCTTCAGGGTCGAAGCATCAACGATCGCCAGGGTGCCGTCATCCTTGGAAAGAATCAGCACGGTGTTCTGGGATAGCTGCGCACATGCCGTGGACGAGATTAGAGCTGCGCCCAAGAACATGCATCCTGCCAATACAAGAAATCTTCCGAATCTCCTCATCTCTTTTCTCCATTGGTGCTATCAAAGAGCCTGCCAGCAAATTTGAGGGAATTCATAGCGCATGGTCCCATGAGTGGGTCAAAGGCAAGCGTATGAAAACCTCGCAGAGCGCCAAGGCCATCCGCAGTATTAGAGAGCGGCTTTGCAGTCTCAGATCACAAGACCGGTCGTCGTAGAAAGTGAGGATTCTATTCTCGTCCCTGAGCATCATGCTTGCATTCGGCCGAAAACCGAACTGCGCCGGCTCATTGAGATAATAACACTACTGCTTTTGTTGGCAGCCCCTCGATTCGGGCGCATGAAATTCAGACTCATTGTGTTTAATTTCGCACAATTACGCTTGCGAGCCGTCGTTGCCTCCCGGTACCCTAGCGGTGCACTTCAGGGTGAATTTACGAGAGCGGAGTACCTGCAGCGAATGGTCTAGCCATTCAGCGATCTCAAGGACGCTAGAGTGGCACACAGACGCGCGTCGTGCCGACAGTATTTTAGATCGTCATCGACAGCCAGGTTGCCATTTCTGTATTCGCGCATACTGGGCGTCTGAGACCGCTTGATTTTGTACCATTTCCGTGCCCCATCCTTTCGCCCTTTTTTCTGGCGAAAGGGTGAAAAACCACGGAAGCCAAAAGGACGAATTCATGCGGTCAGAGACCTAGCATCGCAACAACGATTGAGTTTTTATGCCAGAAGAGAAGCGTGATTATGAAGTGGGTTGGAATCATCATTACCGTGTTTTTTGCATGCCATAATACGTTAGCTCAGATTCAACCTTCTTCGTTAGAAGGCATTGTGCAAACTTCCGCGGCTCGCATTGCCTCCGCGGAAGTTCAGTTCGATTACATTGGCCGCGGGAGCGCTGGCAAGCTCTCTTCGATCCACGTTGTCAGCGACGCTCATGGTTCTTTTTCCCTGGCGCATATCGCGCCTGGGCACTACCGCATCCAAGTACGCGTGCCGGGCGTAGCAATCCCCATCGTCGCCACATTCCAATTGCACAGCGCCACGCGGCAGATTCTTTTGAACGTGCGGGATTCCGCTCTTAGTGTGCAGGAGCTCCAGACGGCCGCTTCCACCAATTCCGCACAAGAACAAGTGATTAAGAGCGCCGAGGTCTCTGACCTCCCGCTCGAGCAGCGCGACTCCAGCTCGTTACTGCTGCTCTCGGCCGGCACCACTACCGCAGCCGCTACCGGCAGCAACTTCACGCAGCAGTATTCCATTCACGGACAACCTGGAACCGAAGCTGTTTTTGCCCTCGATGGCGGCGATACTACAGACCCCGAATTAGGAGGGGGCACCATTACCGATTTCAACGTCGACGCCATCCAGCGCATCGATACCTTCTCCGGCGTTATGCCTGCCTCCCTGGGCGAAGGCGCGGCCGGCTACACAGACGTCATTACGAAATCCGGCACAGACCAGGTGCATGGGGTGTACTTTGAGTTCCTTCGCAACTCTGCCCTCGATGCGCGCAACTATTTCGACCACCCCACGCCCGCCGCTCCGGGCAGAATTCCTCCCTTCATCCGCAATGAGTTTGGTCTGACCGATGGCGGCCCGGTTGTGCTGCCGCGCCTTTACAACGGCAGAGGCCGGACTTATTACTTCGTCGAGTTCCAGGGTTTGCGGCAGATTCAGGGCACCACGCAAGTGCTTTCCGTGCCCACACCCACGGAGCGTCAGGGCCTGGATACTACCGCGTATCCCGGCGATACGCTCGTTGTCCCAGTCGATTCCAACATTGCCGCCATACTCAATCGTTACCCGGAGCCTAATTTTCCGTCCGGTCCTTTCGGCCCGCGCACCTACGCCTCTGACTCCAAGGTTGACACCTCCAACGACCAGTTTTCCATCCGCCTTGACCATCGTCTCTCCAGCATCTCGCGGCTGATGGGCCGCTACACGCTTGAAAACGTCGATGGCCCAATCACCAACCCCAATCAAACCGCTATCGATCCCAGCTTTGCGCGGCTCTTTACGGAGCTCTACCGCAGCGCGGTCATCAACTATGCTCGCGTGCCCTCAGCCCATCTCTCGATGGAAACCACCGCCTCGCTCATCCGCAGCACGCCGCTCTATTCCTCGGAAAACGCCGTGCAGCCCGGCATCACCTTTGGCGACAATCTTTTTGAAGCCTTCAATTCGGAAGCCGGAGGATATCAGCGCACCTGGGGCAACGTTTTGCTGCTGCGTCAGACGGCCACGTTTGTCCATCGCAATCATGTCCTGGAGGCAGGCATTGAAGCGCGCTTCAATCGAGATATCTCCGGATTTTCCAACAGCACCAATGGGAGTCGCAGTTTCGGAGGCGGTCCAGTCTATTCCGACGTCATCATCAACTCGACCAGCGGCACGCATGACATTCATCCCGGAGATCTGCTGCCGGACACGCTTTCCGCATTTCTTAGCGCCACTCCGTATACGTTCTTGCAGAGCGGCGGCGGAAACGGCTTCGGCCAGGGCGTCCACACGGGCGAGGGTGCGGTTCACCGCGAGTCTTATAACGGCTATTTCCTCGATAACTGGCAGGCCCGACCCCACCTCACCGTTAATTATGGGATCCGGTACGAGGTAAGTTCGCGCATTCACGAGCCGCACGATCTTACTTCCGGCGCGCTCTTTCTTGACGCCAACGGCCAGCGCACGAACTACACTACGCCTGGAGCCCAGGAAGAGTGGCTGGTGAATCCACAGCCGCCCTACAGCGTGAATTGGAAGGGATGGGGTCCCCGTCTCGGCCTTACCTGGCAAGTGCGCTCGTCGGCGAAGACGTCGACCACCATCAAGGCTGGCGCGGGCATCACTACATTAGTCTCGTATCCCTTCGCGAACACCAACATCACCAACGATTTTCCTTTCGCCGTTATCGTTTCCGCCACAGCCCAGCCTTCTGCGCCCATTCCCTTTCATGCGGGCGTGCTCCCCTTCTTGACCCCGGTTATTTACACGCTCGGCGGCGCCGCGCTCTATCAAAATGGCACCACAAAGGTTACGCCCAACACCCCGGTTGACCTCAACCGGTATGAAAATGACTTGGCGGCCATGCTCCCCGGAGATCAGGTGCAGCCGCTGGTGTTGCAGGGGCAGGCAGCGAATTTCAGGAATCGTTACCTTTCTACCTGGTCATTCGGCATCGATCAGCAGTTCGGCAGCTTTAGTGCCAGCGCCGATTATATCGGCATCTCCAGCGTGGGCCTGCCAATCATGACCTATCCCAACGGATACGTGGGCGCCGATCCACAATTTGCGCCTCATTCCGAGTTCGGCCCCACTGGGCAGTTCATCGGCGGTTTCGGCCCGGAGAACTTCTTTATTAGCGGCGCTCATTCCAGTTATAACGGGGGTGAGTTCATACTAAGCAAGTCTCCCACTCGTTGGGGCCTCAGCATGAACGCCACCTATACATACAGCAAAGAACTCGATGACTGTGTCGGCGCTGGAATATCCAACACCGAGCCTGTCACCTTCTCGCTTGCCCAGACCCCTTTCGACGTCTCAGCAGAAAAGAGCCGTTCCAGTTCAGAGCTCGGTCAAACTCTTGCCTATACCATTTCTCTCCAGCCTGCTTTGAATCAGTGGTTTCATTTCTCGCATGCCCAACGGCTGCTTACCAACTGGCAGGCCAACGCCATCGGCCAGTGGAATGACGGCCTGCCCTTCACTGTCTACTCTGGCGTGGAGCAAGCTGGCTATGGCAACGGAGGCGGCTACCGTCCCGATCAGGCCGGCAAGCCTTCTCTTTCCACACATCATGCGGTGCGCGACGATTACTTCGGCCAAGGCGCCAACAATGCATCCTTTTTCTCTATTCCCATTAACGTCCCGGGAGGCACGGGCCCGTTTCATGGCCGCGCCGGCACCTTAGGCCGCAACACTTTCACCGGTCCGCATTTCAGCACCCTCGATCTGGCTCTCTCAAAGAGCACTCCTCTAGCCAAGACGTTCAATCTGGAGGCGCGCGCTGAGTTCTATAACCTTTTCAATACGGTCAACTTTGGTCTTCCCAACAACGTCCTCAATGGCTCCGGATTCGGCATCATCAACTCCACCAATAACGGCGGCGTCATCAACAATTCACGCCAGATGCAGCTTTCACTCAAATTGGTCTATTAGGAAAGTCTCCGTCTGAAATGCGCGCGCCGATGAAGGCTCAAGATGCTTGCCGTGGTCGCACCTCCCTCTTAGGTCAAGAGAGACTTGCGGGCACGTTGGATAAGACACTACTGACTCTGGTTCGCATTCGGTGCAATCTTGTTTCTTTTGCAGAGAGGTTGGATCCATGGCTTGGAATGACAGCATAAGTCCTCCGTAGACGACTTACCCTCAGGGTACCGCCAACGGAGCGTGACTTTGGTCACAGTAAGTTAACCATAATTGAACGTAAAAACAGTGGTAACATGGTCGCTAACCAAAGCGGCCGGGAGGCAGTCGAAGTCTATGAGTGGTTTTATGTCTTCGGAATTGATTCCAATGCGTTGGCCCTCTCAATGGCGGGACTCCTCCGCCCTGCAGCGACTATCGAACACCCACATTAATTGCCTGCTGATCGAGGATTCAGCTCCCCTGCGTTCTGTTGTTGAACAGGCACAAAAGAATGGCATTCGCGTGATTCACGGGACGTCTGAGCTTCCCGGCATTATTGTCATGAGAGGGGTGTGGCCAGGCGCAAGATTGTCCCGAGCAAGCCATCCGGACACGGCATCGTCCGGTCCGACGGGCTTACCTTGGGTTGAATCCAATGGCTGGGCCGTCCGCTTGGCGGCCACGCTCAATCCAAAATCGACCATCTGGGTTGACGTGACTCCGAAGGATCCTCCCGAGTCGTATCCGCTGTGCGTCGCGGACGTTGCTGCATTCGGCGGGACCTGGATAATTTCACTGGACGATCAACTGGCGGCTGGGATCGAACGTGGCGACGGCGCGTCCATGGAGACATGGAAAGGTTTGATCGAGAGTGTCGAGTTCTTTGCTACGCACAATTACCGGTCGGCCTACGTCGGATCTGCTGTGGTCGGCGTCATATCCAGTTTTTCCGGCGACAATCAGGTATTGAGTTGGGAAGTTTTAAAGCTCCTGACTCGAACGACTGAGCAGTATCGAATCATTCCGATCGGAAGTTTCTCAGCGAACTCGCTAAGTGGTCTTCAGGCGGTGCTTTGTCCTGACTCCGATCCGCCTGGCGGCGACCTAAGGAAGGCGCTTTTGGATTTTGTGCAGGCTGGCGGATTACTGATTATGAGATCCGCATGGCATGGGATGCCGGGAACTCCCGCGAACTGGGATAATCCCCGTTATGCCGGCCATGTGCTTGGGAAGGGAACGATCGCGGTCGCGAAGTCGAAGGATACTCCGGATGCTTACCTGATAGCGAATGACACGGTTGCCCTCGTGAGCCACCGTTTCGACTTGCTCCGTTTCTGGGATGCAGGGTCGCTCAACGCCTACCTGAGTGAAGCACCCGATGGCAAGCGCGCAGTGGCGCAGTTGGTCTTTTACGCATGGGAAATGAACGGCGCAACGGCAGCCCATGGACCAGAAAACGCGACGGTCAGGGTGGCCGGCCGATACCGAACCGCTCAACTGCTGACTTTTGACAAGCCGCCGCTAGCGTTGGGGCAGCCGGATGATCACGGCATCGGCATGGTAGTCTATGACGACTCAGTCGAGTTGCACTTGCCGCCGCTATCCCATTACGGGGCTGTCGAGTTAGATGTCTGATGCAGCGAACCAACGATCCAAGTGTATTGCCGGGAGGAATCATGAACACTTACAGCCGTAGAGAAGCATTGAAAACAATGGGATACGCGGCGGTCGCTGCCGGAGCTTACTGGAATGCGCCGTCGTTGCTGGCTTCCCCGCTGGCTTCTCCTGCACCAACCGCTCCTGTTGCGATTGGCACGTGTAAGACCTACGACTCAGCCGAACTACTCTCAACGCTAGACAGAATGTTCGATCAGCTTGGCGGACTGAAGCGTATTGTTAACGGCAAAACCGTGGCCATCAAAATCAATTGCACGGGTTCGCCCGCCTACCGCCTTGGGTACCTGCCACTGGGCGATTCACACTACACGAACCCGCAAGTGCTCACGGCTACGGTGCATTTAATGGGGAAGGCCGGGGCAAAGCGCATACGTATCGTCGAAAGCCCATGGTCGTCAGCATACCCGCTGGAAGAGAGCCTCCTGCAGGCCGATTGGGATCCACGGCAAATCGCAAGCGCCGCGTCGAATGTGGAGTTTGAGAACACAAACTTCCTTGGAGGCGGCAAGAGGTACGTGCGTCTGGCTGTGCCATTCGGCGGTTATCTGTTTCCCGCGTACGAATTGAATCATTCGTACAGCGATTGCGATGCATTCGTAAGCTTAACCAAGATGAAAGAACATGAGACGACCGGCTTCACGGCTTCAATGAAAAACTGCTTTGGGATCACCCCCTGCTCGATCTACGGCGGCAATGCAGGAGTCGATGAGCCCAACGAGGACCCAAAGGGAGGACGCGGTATACTGCACGGCGGTAAACGTCAGCCTTCGAAGATTGCGCTCGCGGAATTAAACCCCACCTCCCCCAGGCAAGACGGTTATCGGGTGCCGCGGGCGGTAGTAGATTTGATCGCGGCTCGCCCAGTCGATCTGCAAATTGTCGATGGAGTGAAGTCAATGGCTGGAGGGGAAGGGCCGTGGGCACCGGGAGTTATCGCCGTGCAACCTGGACTGATTGTTGCCGGGACGAATCCAGTTGTCACCGACGCCACTTGCATGAGGTTGATGTGCCTCGATCCGATGGCGGACCGTGGAGCTCACCCGTTCGAGCATTGCGATAATATGTTGCTGCTCGCCGAGCAGGCGGGCATTGGCACCCGCGACTCAAACCGCATTGAAGTCATCGGGGCCCGTATCCAAGATGTTGCTTTCAACTTTGATGAAGCTCAAAGCAAACTTGGCATCCCCGACAGGATTTGAACCCGTTTTATCGTTCTGAAAGGGACCAGAGTACTCGTGACCGATTGAATCTGAAGAGCACGGTTGGCCATCCGAAGGACGTTTTGGAACACTGAGAAACGATTATCGAACCCGTGTCGAACCCACGCTGCCGTGCGGGCATTACTTCCCAAGTGGCGAGCGGGCCCGGCAAGAGCCCAACTGCAGTTCCACTACCCGTTCACGGTTCGAATAAACAATTTTGAGAGCGCAGATGGCGTTTGAATCGATAGATCAATGCGCGGAAAAAGAATCGACTACCTCCGCTAAGCTCATTGCCAGTCACCCTTCTCTCAAGGGCCGCTGGGCGCGTGTCGTACCCATCGTCTTCATCACCTATAGTCTGGCGTACGTGGTCCGCGCCAATTTCGGCTTTGGCGCCGCTGCGGGTCTGGCGCAAACGCTGCACATCACGTCAAGCCAGTGGGCTCTGCTGGGCGCTCTCTTTTTTTTCGGATACTTCCTCTTTCAGATTCCCGGCGCAGCTTATGCGCAAAAGCGCTCTGCCCGCCATCTCATCTTTTTTGCACTGGTGATCTGGGGAATCCTTGCTGCGCTGACCGGAGTGATCAGGAACTACTGGCTGCTCGCCGCTGACCGTCTGTTGCTGGGCGCGGTAGAGAGCTTCATCTTTCCGGGCATGATGATCCTGCTAACGAGATGGTTTACGCGCGCAGAGCGATCGCGCGCCAACACGCTGCTGATACTGGGCAATCCAGTGACGGTTCTGTGGATGTCGGCTGTGACCGGCTACGTGATCAAGGAATTCGGCTGGCAGCTTGCGTTCATCATCGAGGGTCTGCCTTCCGTGTTGTGGGGCTTTGTGTGGTACTTTACAGTCCGCGACCGGCCGGAACAAGTCTCCTGGATTACTCCTGAAGCCGCGGCCGCGCTTGAGACCGCGCTTGCCCAGGAGCAAGCCGCGCTCCCGCGCGTTCCCAATATTGCCGCCGCCTTTCGCGATCGCAATGTCGTGCTGCTCTGCATTCAATATTTCCTGTGGTCCATCGGGGTATATGGTTTTGTCCTGTGGCTGCCAGTCATGATCCACATGGGCACGTCGGAAGGTATCGGCACGATCGGTCTGCTGAGCGCGGTTCCGTATGTCTTTGCCGTGCTGTTGATGCTTCTGGCCAGCTATTACTCCGACCGCTCATCGCAGCGTTCCCGTTTTGTGTGGCCGTTCCTCATCCTGGCGGGCGCCGCATTCTTCGGCTCGTACCTGACCGCAGGCATCAGTTTCTGGATCGCGTTCGGCTTTCTGGTGGTGGCCGGCGCCGCGATGTATGCGCCCTATGGGCCATTTTTCGCCATCATTCCCGAGATTCTACCCGACAATGTCGCCGGCGAAGTGATCGCTCTGGTCAACAGCCTTGGCGCTCTCGGGTCTTTTCTGGGGAGCTGGCTGGTTGGCCTTCTTCAGGGGAGCACCGGCAGTTCGCGCCCTGGATACCTGCTGATGTCTGTGTCCCTCACCCTCGCGGGATTGTGCACCTTCGCGCTACGGCCTGTCGCGCAGCAAGCTACCAACCTTGTGCACGCTGACACGATTCGATCCGACTAGGACTCTGACCGCATGATTTCGTGCCTCGAATTTCTGCTATCCCAGGTCCCAAAATCGGGACCTCCACCCCCAGGACCAGGACCTGTCCTTGGGGCCCCGGACCTGGGGCACCCCCAGTTGGTACAA
>PLOG01000104.1 GCA_003142935.1 Acidobacteriaceae bacterium | reverse complement strand
GTTGCCTTCCCGAAGTGGGGGATTGCGCGTTTGCACAATCGGGTGACGGACAGTATTAAGCGCTCGGGTGGAATCGATAACAAACAAGCGTTCAAACATCTTCTGTCGCTTCTCAAGTATGTAAGTGGAGACTATAAAGACCCGGGCACATTCACAGCCATCAAAGAGGCGCTCGGTAACGCGCGGCGACCTGCGCATTATCTGGCTATTCCGCCATCGCTCTTTGAGACGGTCATCAAAGGTCTCGGCGCGGCGAACCTGGCCGAGCATGCACGCGTCATTGTGGAAAAGCCATTCGGGCGCGACCTGTCCTCCGCACGAGAGCTCAACCAAGTCGCCCATACCGTCTTCCCGGAAGACTCAATCTTCCGCATTGATCACTTTCTCGGGAAGGAAGCGATCATGAATATCCTCTACTTCCGCTTTGCCAACTCGTTTCTGGAGCCGATCTGGAACCGCAATTACGTGGCTAGCGTCCAGATCACATTGTCGGAGAATTTCGGTGTGGGGAAGCGCGGCGCATTTTACGAAACCGCCGGCTGCCTGCGGGACGTGATCCAGAACCATCTCTTTCAGGTAGTCGCACTCCTTGCAATGGAGCCACCAGCGGGAAGAGACTTTGGAGCCGTGCACAACGAGAAGGCAAAGGTCTTCAAGGCCATGCGGCCTCTGAAGCCCGACGACGTGGTTCGCGGCCAGTATGCTGGTTACCGGAATGAGCCAGACGTCGCAAAGCGCTCCGACGTTGAGACCTTTTGCGCCATTCGGCTATTCATCGACTCATGGCGTTGGGATGGAGTGCCGTGGTATCTGCGCTCCGGTAAATACCTGCCAGACACTGCGACCGAGATCCTGGTGGAACTGAAGCCGCCGCCTCAGAGGCTTTTTGCCGACGCATCCCCGGTGACCGGCCGGTCCAACTACCTGCGATTTCGGCTTTCTCCCAACTCAGCCGTCGCCCTTGCCGCTCGCGTAAAACTTGCTGGCCAGGATTTTGTTGGAGAACAGCGAGAGCTTTACCTGTCAGAAGAGCGGCCGGGAGAGGAAACACCTTACGAGAGACTCCTGGGAGATGCCATGGCCGGCGACGGCGCGCTGTTCACTCGTGAAGATGCGGTTGAGGCCGCGTGGATCGTTGTTGATCGGGTCCTCAAGACCCATCACCGTGTTCGCTCATACAAACGCCTCAGCTGGGGTCCGAAAGCCGCTGATGCGATGATCGCTGCAGACGGCGGCTGGCACAACCCGAGCAGCACAGCGTCATCCGGACAATGAGCCGGACACAGCCCTGTTTTCGCCCGCGCTCAAAGTGGCCAACTACGCCATCGCAGCGCCGCACTTCCCAGGAGAAATGCGATGAAAGCGATCCAAAAACTTCAAGAGATCGGCCAGAGCCTCTGACTCGATAACATCACCCACGGTCCGCTGGCCAGCGGCACGCTTCAGCGCTACATCCAGGAGCTCTCGATCACGGGACTCACGTCGAATCCAACAATCTTCGATCACGCCATCAAGAACGGCCAGGACTATGACGACGCCATCAGCCAGAAGCTGAAGGAAGGCAGATCGGGTGAGGCGTTGTTCTTCGAACAAGCGATTGAGGACCTGCGGCAGGCTGCCGATCTCTTCTTGCAGATCCACGACCGGACAGATGGAGTGGATGGCTGGGTATCCCTGGAGGTCTCACCCTTGCTGGCTCGCAACACAGCCGTGGTCACAGTCCGCGATGACAGGGTCTTGCCAGATCCTCAACTCCGATCCACAAAATGGGCGGTCTTACACAACTTCGGTGGTCTTAGGCGTTCCCCATGGGTTTGTAAGTCGTTGGGAAACCTGAAAGCGGAGCGCTGTCACGGAAGGGTCGCGGGTTGGAATACGTCGTGTTCCACGCAAAATGGAAGTGATAGCGGAATGTGCCCATTTTTGTGCCCACGCTCATTCAAAATCAGTCGCAATCCAGGCGGTATGGACAGCAGTCCGCAATTTTCGCCCAGGGCGTAAACGTATCTTATATAGTGGCTTATAGGAACCGATAGCAGCAGGAGGGTCGGCAAATTCGATGGCTGTTAATCGAAGGGCTGTAGGTTCGAGTCCTACCTGAGGAGCCAATAAATCAATAGCTTACAGCAATTTCGATCTGTCCAGGATGCGCCCACTGTGACCGGTTCTGTGCCTATGATTTATTAGAATTATCTCGTAGCGGCCCAGATTTTCGCGGATTCTGTTTTCTACCTCGTTGGTCCTCATACGTGTGCTTCCAAACATATCCTCTGTTATATGAATGACATCGGTGCAGCTGTCCATAGAATAAACATAGGCCGGTCGATCATGCTACGCTCTTGAATTCCATGGAAGTATTCGGTGCTTCTCCGAAGGGTTTCATCTGTTCGCTTTAGATCCCGCAATCCTGGGCCTGCCTCGCGGACCCTATCGAAGTGCGTTAAGCGTTGCCTTGCAAATAGTTCTTACAATTCCTGTAACGAATGCGTCATCGCGTGACTTTGTTCTTGTGAATGCAACTGAATGCGACCCACGAGGATAGTTCACCGAATGAATCTCCGCGCATATGGAATCCCAGGGATTGCGCTTCTGGCCTTTTTGGGAGGGCTGGCCGCCAACTCGCAAGAGCCGCTTTCGCTTCGGCTTGCGATCCAGCGGGCGCTGAGCCAAAGCCCTGACGCTGCCATTGCACAAGCTGGCAATCAGGATGCGAAAGCCTCGGCAACTCTAGCTCGAACCGCGCTGTTTCCCCAGCTGACCTTTACTGAGGACATCTCCCGCGGCGACGATCCCGTCTATGTGTTCGGGTCCAAACTGAGGCAGCATCAATTCACCCTAGCCGACTTCGAATTGAACGCCCTGAACCAGCCACAGCCGATTGGCAATTTCTCAACCCGCTTCTCGGGCTCGTGGATGGCCTTCGATTCGCTCAAGACCCAGAAGGAGATCCACCGCGCCGATCTGTTCAAGGAAAGCGCCGTCTCCTCCGCCAAGGCGGTGGACCAGCAGATCGTGTACCGCGTTGTCGGGGCGTACCAGCAAGTGCTGTATGCGCAGCGGGAGATCGAAGTCGCCCAGCACGAGCAGGAGACGGCAGCGGCGCTGCTGAGATCAGTGGACGAGCACGTGAAGGCCGGCCTTGCTGTCGAGTCTGACAGCATGTCGGCCGAGGTGAATGTGGTCGCACGCAAAGAGGAGTTAATTGCGGCCCAGGGCGACCTGGAACTGGGTTGGGCGGCATTGCGAGAAGCTGTGGGTGCGCCGGATCTGAAGGCAACCGGGTTGAAGCCGATTGAGCCGCACACGTTTCCACAGGGTGTGCTGGATGAGGAAATGGCCACAGCCCAAAAGACACGACCGGATCTAGCGGCGCTGGCACAGGCGCAATCGGCGCAGGCATCAGCGCTGGGAGCAGCGAAGTCCGACTTCGGCCCACGCGTAAGTGCCTATGGCAACTGGGAAGAAGACCGCACATCGTTTGGCGGCTCGGGCGGAAACAACTGGGTGGCCGGTGTCCAGATCAGCGTGGACATTCTGCCTATTGGCAAGCGAGCACAACTGGCGCGGAAGAGCGCGGCAAAACAGAAGATCGACGCGCAAGTGGCTGCCACCGAGCAACATCTGCGCCTGCAAGTGAGCCAAGCTCACATTCACCGGCAGACAGCGGCACTGCAGCTAGAAACGGCGCGCGCTGCGATAGATCAATCGGCGGAGAGTCTGCGCATTTTGAAGAATCGTTACGGCGCGGGCCTTGCCACCATCACCGATCTGCTGCGGGCTGAGGACGCGGAACGGCAGAGCCAATCCAATTACTGGCATGCCGTGTACGGAAATTCCATGGCCTATTGCGAACTTTTATACGCCACCGGGACTCTGACCCCCGATGCTGCGGAGGAACTTCAATGAAGAATGTCATATGGGCAAGTTTGCTGGCCGCTTCAGGGGTGATGATCGCTGGCTGCCATGGCGGTGAATCTGCCGCAACGCCAGGGACCGTACAAACCATGCAGGCGCGGGTTGTGGAAAGCCAGGAGCAACAGGTGCCTGTGAGTCTGCGATCGACCGGCACTGTTCATGCCAGGGAAACCGCGGTGGTATCGGCTCAGGTGATGGGCCGCATCCAGCAGGTGATGGTGCGCGAAGGAGACAGCGTCCGTGCTGGGCAGACCCTGGTGGTTCTCGACGATGCGGCGCTGCGCTCACAAGTAGAGCAGGCTCAGGCAGGCGTGAAGGCTGCGCTCAACATGCAAGCCGCCGCACAGACGAACGCCGCTCTATCGGCGAGCACACTCGGTCGCTATAAACAGCTTGAATCCGAAAAGAGCGTAAGCCCGCAGGAGATGGATGAGGTCTCGCGTCGAGCGGAAGCAGCGGCGGCGAGCCTGGAGGTAACGCGTGCGCAGACAGATGCGGCACGAGCGCAGGAGAGCGGGGCGCACACGATGATGAGCTACACGCGTCTGGTTGCGCCCTTCGCAGGCGTGGTTACGTCGCGGATGGCCGATCCGGGGACAATGGCCGCACCGGGCGTGCCGTTACTCCAAGTGGATCAGGCGGGAGCACTGCAACTGGACGCCACGGTGGATGAGTCGGTGATTGGCGCGATACATAAGGGAATGAAGGTGCAAGTGGCTGTCGGTGGCGGTGCATCAACAAGCGGTGCGGGGACGAACCTTGCAGGGACAGTGACCGAGATCGTCCCTGCGGCCGATCCATCCAGTCACAGCTTTCTCGTCAAGATCAATCTGCCATCCTCAAGCCAGACACGCGCGGGCATGTATGGAACGGCCGAATTCGCCAATGGTGCAAGACAGGCGATACTCATTCCGCGTTCCGTTGTCGTGGCGCGCGGCTCGCTCAGCTGTGTGTATGCTCTCGACGGCCATGGGATTGCGCAACTTCGCTACATCACTCTGGGCGCGGCACAGGGCAATCTCGTCGAAGTACTGTCGGGCGTTTCCGCCGGTGAAAAACTCGTTGACTTACCCTCCGACCGGGAACTGGCCGGCAAGCGCATAGAGACCAGCACAGGGGTTCGTCCATGACGCAAGACCTTGGAATTGCAGGGCGACTGGCACATACATTCATCAACTCCAAGNNGCCGAGGTGGAAGAGCGTGTGACACTGCCGATCGAGAACCTCGTGCATCAGATCTCCGGAGTCGAATATGTGTACTCGACGTCGGCGCCGGGGCAAAGTCTGGTGATTGTGCGCTTTCTTGTCGGAACGCCGCAGGAAGATGCGCTGATCAAGGTCTATAGCAAGCTTTACTCAAACTTCGATCGCATGCCGCCCGGAGTTTCGCAGCCGCTGGTCAAGGCCCGCTCTATCGACGATGTTCCAATCCTTGCCATGACGCTGTGGGGCGCGCACTATAACGGCTATCAACTTCGCGCCATCGCGGACGAGATGCAACACAACATTGCGCAGATTTCAGATGTATCTGAGACGACGATCATCGGCGGCCTTCCACGCACCATGCGCGTTGTGCTAAGCACGGAAAAGCTGAGTGCCTACGGCATGTCGCCTATGGCAATCGTTGGGCATTTGCAAGCCGCAAATGCTAGCGTGCAGGCAGGAAACTTCTCCGATAACAATCAGGAGGTCAGCGTAGACGCCGGCAACCTCTTCACCCGGCGCGAGGATCTGGAAGCCGTGGTAGTTGGCGTGGTTCGCGGGCATCCGGTGTATCTGCGCGACGTGGCTGACAAGATTGTAGATGGCGCTGCGGAGCCTTCGGACTACGTGGTCTACGGTACGACAAACGCAGGTTCCACAGCATCGCAGGGTGCGCGCCAGTATCCCGCCGTCACCATCACCGTTGCCAAGCGCAAGGGGACCAACGCAACCGATATCTCGAATGCCGTGCTCAGGCGCGTGCATCAAATGCAAGGCGTCACCATTCCCAACGACGTGACTGTGACCACCACGCGGAACTACGGAGAGACAGCAAAGGACAAGTCAGATGAGTTGCTTGAGCATCTGCTGCTGGCGACATTGTCGGTAACATTGCTGGTCGCGCTCTTCCTGGGTTGGCGCGAATCGGGCGTGGTGCTGCTGGCCATTCCGGTTACGCTCGCGCTCACCATGTCGGTGTTCTACTTCCTGGGCTACACCATCAATCGCGTTACGTTGTTTGCGCTGATCTTCTCAATTGGCATTCTCGTCGATGATGCCATTGTCGTAGTAGAAAACATGGTGCGCCACTTTAGGTTGCCGGAGAATCATAGCCGGCCGATGAGTGAAGTCGCGGTCGAAGCGGTGGCCGAGGTTGGCAATCCGACCATTTTGGCCACCTTCGCCGTGATCGCGGCTGTACTGCCCATGGCCTTTGTCCGTGGCTTGATGGGGCCCTACATGCGACCCATTCCCGTGGGCGCGTCGGCAGCCATGCTCTTCTCGTTGCTGGTTGCATTTGTAGTTTCGCCCTGGGCTGCCCTCCGGCTCGTTGGCCGGCATCTTGAAGGGGCCAAGATACTGGAGCCGGAAACTGAAAACTGGCGGACCAGGCTCTATCGCCGCATCATGACTCCTCTGATCCAATCTTCGAGGAATCGTGTTCTGTTTTTCATTGGAGTGTTGGTGCTGTTTCTGGTCTCAGTGGCGCTTGTGCCGCTCGGACTCGTGAAAGTAAAGATGCTGCCATTTGACAACAAGAGTGAGTTGCAAGTAGTCATCAACATGCCCGATGGCACACCGCTGGAACAGACAGCGCGCGTGGCCCAGGCGTTGGGGGACGAACTTGCACGGCAGCCGGACGTGTTGAACTACCAGTCCTACACTGGAACGTCCGGCCCATATAACTTCAACGGGCTGGTACGCCACTACTACATGCGCCGCCAGCCGAATCAGGCCGACATTCAAGTTGATCTGCTGCCTGCTAAGCAACGCAGCGTGCAGAGCCACGCGATTGCAAAACGGCTTCGTCCGCTGCTTGACGCAGTGGGCAACGCGTATGGCGCGCGCATTCAAGTCAGCGAGGTTCCACCGGGGCCGCCGGTGGTGCAGACCTTGGTGGCCGAGGTTTACGGTCCAGACCTGGCTGGTCAGACCCAGGTCGCACAGCAGATCAAGACCATCTTTCAGCACACCCCTGGGGTGGTTGACACCGACTGGTATGTTGAAGACCCGGAACCGAGACTTTTGATGCGCGTGGATGAAGTCAAGGCTGCCGAGCACGGCATTGCGGTCTCCGACGTGGCTCATGCGCTGGCGCTTGCGATCTCTGGAACCGAGGTCGGTCTCGTCCACGACCAGGCCGCGCGGGAGCCTGTGCCCGCGATCGTGGAGTTTGACCGCGCGGACCGCTCTTCAGAGCAGGGGTTGGAAAGCATCCGCCTGCCCGGTGCCGACGGAGGTATGGTCTCATTGCGCGAGTTGGTGATCGTAGAACACAAGACGATTGAGCCAAGCATTTATCACAAGAATCTGCGCCGCGTAGTGTATGTCACCGGAGACGTGGCCGGGGCGGTGGAAAGCCCGGTCTACGCCATCCTGAAGATGAACAAGGACCTCAACCACCTCACCCTTCCTGCCGGATACACGCTCGCCCGCTATAACGCGTCAATGCCGGAGTCCACAGACCACTACTCGATGAAGTGGGACGGAGAGTGGCACATCACGATCGAGGTTTTCCGCGACATGGGACTGGCATTCGCCGCGGTGCTGGTGCTCATCTATGTGCTCGTGGTGGGCTGGTTCCGCTCCTTCATTGTGCCACTGATCATCATGGCTCCCATTCCACTCACCCTGGTCGGCATCATGCCTGCTCATGCCATGCTGGGTGCATTCTTTACGGCAACCTCCATGATCGGCTTCATTGCAGGCGCCGGCATCATTGTGCGCAACTCGATCATCCTCGTTGATTTCATCGAGCTTCGCATTCGCCAGGGAATGCCTTTGGCCGAGGCAGTGATCGATGCAGGCGCAACTCGGTTCCGCCCCATGCTATTGACCGCGGCCGCCGTCGTAGTTGGCGCAAGCGTAATCCTTACCGACCCCATCTTTCAGGGGCTTGCATTATCGCTGATTGCGGGAGCGGTTGCTTCTACGTTTCTCTCGTGGCCAACCATTCCAGTGCTTTACTACATGGTTCACTCTGGGCGCCCGTCCCAGCCTCAACCTGAAACCGAACAAGGAGATTCCCTATGACAGTCGATCGCGGCGTGCGCCTGATGGCAGGCGTCATGGTGCTGTTGTCGCTTGCTCTTGCACATTTCTTTTCCCTCTACTGGCTCTGGCTGACGGTTTTCGTCGGGGTTAACCTGTTGCAGTCGGCGTTCACAAACTGGTGTCCAGCCATGAACATCCTGCGCGCTGCGGGCCTGAAGGATGTTGGCTGCGGCATTGCCAAGTGAGAAGGAGTCATGCAGCCATGACGCCGCGGAAGGCAGTCAGGTCGAATAAGCCGTCTTCAAATCAAGGCGAACAGCTCAAAGATGAGGTCTACCGCCAAATGTTTCGATTGGAGGAAAGCCGTACTGGCGCCGCGATGGGGCTCGCACTTGCCTTGGTGCGCGCATGGCTGGCCGCTGACTCCAAGACTGAAAGCGGTGAAGAGCGAGATTGGCTAAAGAAGGTATCTCCAATCTGCCTTCAGATGATCGAGACAGCTTTGAAAGCCGGTGTTGCGACGATTCCCTGTGCGAAGGGCCATTCATGTTGAATGCTCTGCGCCGTGGATCGAAGAGTCTCCGGGGAGAAGGGGCTCTATACACGACGCAGGAGAATATACTGATCTTGCACACGACCACCCCATGCGATGCGACCTGAACTGATCCGAGCCACAGACCTCTTGCGCCGCAACACTCCGGAAGCTGTCGAAGAAGCGATCAGTCTGCTGCAGAACACCGTTTATTCCTTCAGCATGAAGGTCTGCGGGCATCCTGAAGATGCGGAAGACACGATGCAGGAAGTGCTTTCCCGTTCGCTGGGGCACCTGGCCAAAATCCAGACTCCACAGCAGATGGCTGTCTGGCTTTACACCGTCACTAGAAACCGCTGCTGGCGCATGCGCCGCAAGCCCGCGAACGCCCCGGCGAACCTCCTTTCGCTCGACGAGTTGATGCCGGACAATGAAGAATTGAGGAGATTGCTTGAGGATGCCGAGGTGGGACCGGAAGGCAATCTTCTTGCTGCCGAGCAGCACCATCTGCTGCATCAGGCGATTCTGCGCGTCCCGCCGGCCTTACGCATTGTGCTGGTGCTCCACGATATGGAGGAGTTGGCCACCGAGCAGGTTGCGCAGGTTCTCTCGCTTCAGCAAGGAACGGTTCGGATTCGGCTGCATCGGGCACGTCTAAGCGTGCGCAGGGAGATGAACCAACTCTTGCGGGGAGTTCCTGAAGATCAGAATGGTGCAAAACCCTCCGCGAAGAAGCGAAAGGTTGCCAAGGCCAAGAACGGGCAACGTCCCGCGGAATGCCGCAATCTGTTTGCCGACCTCTCCGAATACCTGGATGGCAGAGTGGAACCGCGTACCTGCGAACAGATGCGCGAACATATCGAGGCATGCCCGTCCTGCGTGGCATTTCTGCGCGATTTGCGCGCTGCCATCGATCGCTGCCGGTCCCTGGAGATACCCTGTGACCCGGCTGTCGCGCCTCGATTGCGCGCCATCCTTACACGCGAGTATCTGCGTATGCTGGTTATCCCTATCAAAGAAAAAACAACTGCGATTCTGTAACGAATCGCCGCCCTCGTGACTTTCTTCTAATGGAAGAGGAAAACCATGATGGAAGTAAAGATTACTCATCTCGACAAGGTCAAATTTGCCATTCATTCGCGGTCTCACTCCATTATTTGTGACCAGCCGACAGAGAATGGTGGGGAAGACTCCGGCATGACGCCTCCGGAGTTGCTGCTCGCTTCGTTGGGGTCTTGCGCGGCCTTCTATGCGGTGCAGTATCTGAAAACACGCAATCTCGCGGAGACAGGCGTGGAGGTCACGGTGACCGCCGAAAATTTGAAACAGCCTGCCCGCGTTGGCAACTTCCGCATTCATGTTGTGTGCCCCGTCTCTCTCACGGAAGAACAGACGGAGGGCCTCATGCGCTCCGTGCATCACTGCCTGGTTCACAACACACTCTTGACGCCACCGGAGATCAAGATCGAGTTGGCTATAGCCGAACCTGCGATGGCCAACAGCTGACATCCCACGCTGATTTAGACTGGCCCTGGAACGGTGCCCGCGTAGATCGGCGCGTCTCAGTGTTTTAATCATCGAATGGCGAGTCTTGAAAATTTCCGTCTCGTGGTCTTCCGGGCAGTTGCGGAACAGCTCAGCTTCCGCAAGGCCGCTGAAGAACTGTATCTCACGCAGCCCGCTGTGAGCCTCCAGATCAAGGCGCTGGAGGAGGATCTTGGCGTTCAACTTTTTGACCGCTCTGGCGCCCACATCACGATAACCCCGGCCGGGCGGGTACTCCTTGATTACGCAGTCCAGGTGAATGTGCTCCTCGTCCAGGCTGAGCACGAGATCGCCGCCTTGAGCGGAGAACATTCTGGACAACTGGCACTGGGCGCCTCTACAACCATTGCCCAGTATGTATTGCCTCGGCTCCTGGGGGAGTTTTGCCGGGAGCATCCTCGTGTTCACCCCACGCTGGTCAGCGGCAACACGGAGCACATTGTAGAAGCCGTGGAGAAGCAGAAGATTTCGCTGGGGTTCATCGAGGGCCCGGCCCGCAGCCGCGAGGTCAAGACAGAGGCATTTCTTGAGGATGAACTGGTGCTTATCGCGTCCACTGCGCACGAGTGGGCCGAGCGCACTTCGGTCTGCTGTTCTGAAATCGCCTCAATTCCACTGCTGATGCGGGAGCGCGGCTCAGGCACGCGGCATGTGATTGAATTGGCGCTGGAGCGCCAAGGCGTAAAGCGGAGTTCTTTGCAGATCGTGATGGAACTTGATTCAACCGAAGCCATCAAATCCGCCGTAGAAGCTGGGCTGGGAGTTGGATTCGTCTCCCGCTGGGCAATTGCGAAAGACCTGAGACTCGGTAACAACTTCAAGATTGTCGAGGTCGAAGGGTTGACGATCAAGCGCCAGTTTCTGGTTGCTTGCGCAACCGGCCCAGAGTCGCAAGGGCTGGCCCTTGAATTCCGCAGGTTTCTAATCGCGCGCGCAGGCATGCAAAGAATTGTGTCCAGAACCAGCCGAACATGACTTGCCGGGCTCATAAGATTAGCAAATAGGCCATGATTACTTCTGCTTGGACGACGACGCGTTCTTCGGGAACACTGGATATGTGTCCAAGAATGTATTCTTCATCGGATTGATTATTGCGGCCAGCGGCCTGGTGTCACCGCCAATTGCATTGGCCGGCGGTCTCATCTACGGATTCAGTTTCGTTCATCCTTTTAATCTTGAAGCAAAGCAGTTATCGAAGCTGCTGCTGCAGGCATCCGTGGTGGGGCTCGGATTCGGTATGGATCTGCAGCAGGTTATGCAGGCGGGCCGCTCCGGATTCATCTATACCGCGGGAAGCATCAGCATTGCCCTGCTCCTGGGTTGGGGGTTAGGACGGCTCTTGAGGGTGAGGCAGAGAATCTCCTATCTCATCTCAGCCGGCACTGCCATCTGTGGCGGCAGTGCCATTGCGGCGATTGCCCCAATCACCAATGCGAGCCAGGAGGAAATTGCCGTCTCGCTCGGAACAGTTTTCGTGCTGAACTCGGTTGCCTTGCTGACATTTCCGGTAATCGGATCAGCGCTGCACATGACGCAGACGCAGTTTGGTCTGTGGTCGGCGCTGGCGATTCATGACATAAGTTCAGTCGTCGGCGCGACAGCGAAGTACGGAACGGTGGCTCTTGCCGTTGGCACAACCGTCAAATTAGCCCGCGCTCTTTGGATCGTGCCGCTCTCAGTTGGAACTGCAATGGCAAACAAGAGCAAAGCGCGTATCCAATGGCCATGGTTCATTCTCTTCTTCTGCCTCGCGGCGGTCGCCAACACCTACGTTCACATCTTCCAGCCCACCTATCCGGTGCTGAAGCATCTTGGCGTTATCGGCCTGACTGTCACGCTCTATCTGATTGGAACAGGGCTCTCGATGAGGACTCTCCGCGAAGTTGGCGTTCGACCGTTCCTTCAGGGAGTTCTTCTCTGGCTTTTCGTCGCGTTGGGATCGCTTTCCCTCATCCTCGGCGGATGGATTCACCTTTAGAGCTACCAGATTCGGAGCAACCATAGGAATTGGAACGGAAAGCGCTTGTGGATTCAACGTGACCCGTCCAAACGGGTGGCATTTAGGGGACAGTCCAGGATAATCCCGCGCAGAATCTCTGAATCGGACGCTTCTTCTTATGAATGTGAGGGATATACAATAGTAGAGCAACCTTCTTGTGTCGTTCTGATATCAAACAATATGAGGTTTCTTTCCCCGCTACGGAAGTTTGCTGCGAAAACTACTGCCCGCAGGCCTGAATGAAAGTCCTGGTTTCCATGTATCGTTGGAGAAAAAATCCGCCATTTGGTCGCATGGCCACACTCGCGTACGTCGCTCTGGCGTTTTGCCTCTTCGCGTGGGGCCTGCAATACAAGCTTTCCCTATACGACCCGCCTGAGGCGGCTTCTCATCACGTTCCAACGGCCAAACTGCTCTCCAAAAACGAGCAATCCAGCTCCACGGAAAGCCCACTTGTAGTTCGGACTCGGACATCTACGAGAGTTATCTACACCGTTCCCACGGCAGTCTTCTTCATTCTGTTGCCGGTCCTCAGCATATTCAACCCGTCAATATCAGGTCAGAGGCAGCAGCGCGCAAGCGGTTTGTGGAATCTCCGTCGCGCTCACCTAAGAGCCCACTTCGTTCGCCCTCCCCCGGTTCTCGTCTAGCCATTCCCCTAAAGCCAATGCTGAAGTATTCGATCAGGTTCAATGGTCGAATGCACAGGTACGCGTTCTCTGTTTGAGAACGTGTGCTGCGCTCCCGGACCCTAAAATCAACAATTCATTTAGAGGTGCATTCGAGATATGCGAAAGCGATCCTCCTCAATTCTCGCCGCGGGAATGATGTTTCCTGTCCTGGCCACCATCGTTGCGTGCGATTTCAAGAGTCAACATCCCGGTGCGAACGCCGCAGAGACTCCATCGGCGAAAGTGGCTGCGGCAATGCGGGGAGACATTGCGCACACACTGAGCCTTGCCGGGCAATTTCAGCCTTACCAGGTGGTGGATGTTCATCCGAAAGTCACTGGCTTCATGGTAAAGATCAACGTGGACATTGGCGACCGGGTGCGCAAGGGCGAGACCCTGGCGGTATTGGAAGTCCCGGAGTTGAATGCTCAGTTGAAGGGCACTGTATTCGAGGTGGAGCGCGCAAAGGATGATCTGCTGCGTTCCCAGCACGAGATCAAGCGCGCGGAGGCGATCCATTCGGCGCTGCATGCGGACTATGAGAGATTGCTTGAAACATCAAAGGCGCAACCAGGATTGATTGCGCAACAGGAACTGGACGATGCGGAGAGCAAGGACCTGTCTTCGGAGTCGGAGGTGGATGCTGCCAAGGCTGCGGCGGCTGGCGCGCAGCAGCACGCAGAGGTGGCGCACACTGACAAAGACCGGGTGCAAGCGCTCCAAAACTACACCAACGTAATGGCGCCACTGGATGGAGTCATCGTTTGGCGCTACGCAGACACCGGCGCGCTGATCCAGAGCGGCACCAATTCCAACGAACAAGACATTCCTATCGTCCGGCTCTCGCAGAGCGGCCTATTGCGCCTGCGCATGCCGATCCCGGAGAACGACGTGCAGTTTGTTCACATCGGCGATCCGATGCAGGTTCGCGTCGATGCTATTGGTCGCTCTTTCACGGGGAAAATCGTGCGATTCACACGTGACGTGAACTTTGAAACGCGAACAATGGAGACCGAAATCGATGTTGAGAACCAGGACCTCTCCATCTCCCCAGGCATGTACGCCAATACTGAAATGCAACTTGGGCATGCGGAGAAGGTAGTCACCATTCCTGTCGAGGCGCTGGTCCTCAAGGGCAACCAGGAGACGGTTTATCTGCTGGACGGGGGCAATCACATTCGCGTCCGCAATGTTGAAGTCGGACTGCGTGGATCGAGACTTGCGGAGATCAAGAGCGGGCTTGAGCCAGGGGACCGGGTGATTCTGGGCGCGCAGGATAAGTACAGCGATGGCGAACAGGTTTCCCCGATCCTTGCTCCGGAGCCGGCCTCCGATGTGATGCGCGAGGCGGGCGGCGTGATCGACATGAAAGCGGAAGAAGAGAACAGCGGAGGTGCGAAGTAATGCCGAAGTTTGCTCTCAGGTTTCCATTCTTTATCCTCATGCTGTGCCTCGTGGTCGCGCTGGTGGGCGCGGTCAACGTGGCTCGCATGCCGGTCGATCTGTTCCCCAACATCGACATGCCCGTGGTCGTGGTGGCCACGTTCTACAACGGTATGCCTCCGCAGCAGATTGAAGCCGACATCACCAACACCTTCGAGCGGTTCTTCACTCTGGCCGCGAACGTCGATCACAGCGAATCGCGTTCGTTGACCGGCGTGAGCCTCATCAAGATCTACTTCAAGCCGGGCACCGATCCAAACGCGGCCTTGAGCAACATCGCCAACTTGGCGATGGCCGACTTGCGTCGCTTGCCGCCGGGGACACTGCCTCCAGTGGTGCTGGGCATGGACGCCTCGACGCAGCCAGTATGCCTGGTGACTCTGAAGGGCGAGGGGCTTAACGAAACGAACCTGAAGGATCTGGCGCAATTCCAAGTGCGCAATCAGATATCGAACGTCCAAGGCGCATCGGTGCCGCAGCCTTACGGTGGAACCTATCGTCAGATTCAGATCTATGTTGATCCGCTCAAGATGGAGGCACGTAACCTGAGCCTGAACGACGTGGTGACGTCGGTGGACAGTTCCAACCTGATTCTACCCGCCGGTGATGTACGCATCGGATCGAAAGATTTCAACATCTACGCCAACAGCCAGTTCCCGGACGCAAACTCGATGAACGAAATGCCGCTTAAGTCGGTGGGCAACTCGTCAGTGCTGGTTGGCGACATCGGCAAGGCGACCGACTCAGGCGCCCTGCAATACAACATCGTGCGCATCGATGGACAGCGCTCGGTGTATGTACCAGTTTTCAAACAGGGCGGGGATAGTAATACCATCACCATCGTGAACGGAATGAAGGACGCCATCAAGCATCTGGTCGACATTCCGGCATCGCTAAAGACCGCTGTTGTCTTCGATCAGTCCGTCTTCGTCAAAATGGCGATCTGGAACGTTTCGAAGGAAGCTGGCATTGGACTGGTGCTGACCGGCGTGATGATCCTGATTTTCCTGGGCAGCCCCCGCGCCATGGTCGCCGTGGTTATTTCTGTTCCACTCGCGATGGTGGTCTGTCTACTCATCAGCAATTACATGGGCGGCTCTATCAATACCATGCTTCTCGGCGGTCTGGCGCTGGTCTTCTCCCGTCTTATCGATAACGGCGTCATCGTACTCGAAAACATCTTTCGCCACATGGAGATGGGAGAATCGCCGGCGGTGGCCGCGGACAAAGGCGGGACAGAGGTCTCGATGGCGGTGTTGGCCGCCACTTTTACCACATCGATAGTGTTTTTTCCGGTCACGTTTTTCAGCGGCGTCAGCAAGTACATCTTCACGCCGCTGGCTCTGGGCGTAGTGCTTTCGATCTTCGCGTCGTATTTTTTCGCCATGACCGTGGTGCCTCTGTACTGCGCCAAGTTTATTTGGCTGAAAGACGAGGGGGAACACTCCGCCGAGTCGAAGGTGAACATCTTCACGCGCTTCGAGAGAAAGTTCAACGAAAAGTTTCAGGCCATGCTGAATTGGTATGAGGCTCTTGCCATGCGGGCGATGCGGCACCCCGGCGTTACCGCGGCAGCGATTCTGGGTGGCGTGGTGCTCGTTCTTGCGGTGACGACGCCCTTTCTGGGCCGCGCCTATTTCCCGCGCACCGACCCAGGGCAATTCGTCATCGACGTTCGGATGCCCAGCGGTACACGGCTGGAGGCCAGCAACGACTACATCGCGAAGGTCGAGATGATCGTTCGCAGCGTGGTCAAACCCTCCGATTTGGACATGGTTGTCTCGAATATAGGCGTTTACCCCGACCTCTCCGCCATCTACACAACCAACGCCTCGATGGACACGGCCTTTGTGCAGACCAGCCTCAAGGAGGGCCATAGCATCGGCAGCTATGAGTACATGCGCCGCGTCCAACGGAAGCTCTCCCGCGAGATGCCCGAGCTTACCACTTACTTCCAGGCAGGCGGCCTTGTGGATAGCGTCATCAATCAGGGTCTACCGGCTCCGATCGATATCCAGGTCAGCTCTAACAATATGGATGGAGCGTACACTCTGGCCAAGAACCTGGCGCAAACGATCACAACGATTCCCAATGTGAGCGGCGTCTACATTCCGCAGAACCTGGACTACCCTGGGATCGAGCTGAACATCGACCGCGAGAAGGCGAGCTTGATCGGTCTCTCCACAAAGGACGTCGTGGACAACGTAATTACCGCGATGACCTCCGACGGCATGGTCGCTCCGAGCTACTGGATCGATCCGAAGAGCGGCAATAACTACATGGTCACGGTTCAGTACGCGAACCGCTATCTAAACAACATGACGATGGAGGACTTCGAGAGCATTCCTTTACGCGGTGTTCGTCCAGCGGGAAGCAACCCGATGCAAGGCGCCAGCGAGGCATCAAGCCAATCGCGCGAGTTCTCGAATGGCGACCACACTGCCGGGTATACGCCTTTGAACTCCGTTGCGGACATCAAGCTGATCAATACGCCGACGGAAGTGGACCACTATCAGATCCGGCGCGTAATCGACATCTATGTCTCCACCAAGACCGAGGCGCTCCAGAAGGTTGGAGGAGAGATTGACAAGCTGTTGGCGAGCACAAAGACGGACAAGAACACGGTGCTGAAGGTGCGTGGCGCCGTGGTCAGCATGAACCGGTCGTTCCTTGAGTTTGGGCTGGGGCTCATCGTTTCTGTGCTGTTGGTCTACCTGATCCTCATGGCCCAGTTCACATCGTTCATCGATCCATTCATCATCCTCATGGCAATTCCGCCTGGACTCGCAGGGGTCGTACTGATCCTTTTGGTGACCGGAAGCACGCTGAACATCATGTCGCTCATGGGCGTCATCATGATGACCGGCATTGTGGTTTCGAACAGCATTCTGATCGTTGAATTCGCCGGAACCCTGCATCAGCAGGGACTGTCGCCGTTGGAGGCCGTCGTCCAGTCATGCAAGATCCGCCTGCGCCCGATCCTGATGACCTCGCTGGCGACGCTGCTGGGCATGATTCCCATGGCACTTGGAATGGAGGCCGGCAGTGAGCAATATGCGCCGCTTGCGCGCGCAGTTATCGGCGGACTGGCAGTTTCCGTGGTTGTAACCGTCTTCCTTGTACCGGCAGTTTACCTGATCGTTCACAGCCGGCACGACAAGAAGTCCGATGTTGCGGAGGAGGTTTAGAGAATGGTCATACAGGCTGGGTTGAGGTTTCGATATTCCGGGTTGTTCCTTTCGCTGTTAACGGTTTGTCCCGTGTCAATTCATGGACAAGCGACAGGCATCACGTCACAGATTCCGGATGCTCCCCAGGTCTCACTCATGGTGCTCGCGCAGCAAGGCGCAACAGTGATACCCAACAACGCGGGGCAGACTGCGACGACGCAGGCGGAAAAAGCTGCTCCCGGCCAGTACCCGCGCCTGACACAGTCCGGCGCTGAAAACCTTGCTATCAAGAACAATCCAAGGGTAAGCGTTGCGCGTCTGCTTGCGCTGGCACAGCATCAGGTTGTCCGTGAAACGAGGGCGGCGGAACTTCCGACAGGAACAGCCAGCATTACCGCTGAGGATGCAGAAAATGCCAGCCGAATCTCCGCAGGCTCGCTTACCGCATCTCGTCTCTTTGAGCATGCGGGAGCCGGCGGAGGATTTACCCAACTACTTACCGACTTTGGAAGAACTCGCAATCTCGTGGTGTCTTCAAAGCTCCAGGAAAAGGCACAGAATGCGAGTGCTCTTGCATCAACTGATGATATTGTTCTTGCCACCGATCAGGCATTTTTCAATGCCCTTCAGGCCCAGGCGCTCCTTAAAGTTGCGGAACAAAATGTCAGCACTCGCCAGACCACGGAGGCGCAGGTCAGTGAGATGACGAAGAACAAGCTCAAATCAACTCTAGATTTGAGCTTCGCAGAGGTCAACTTGTCACAAGCCAAGTTGCTATTGCTGGATGCTCAGAACAACGTCGACTCGACGATGGCCGCATTAGATGCGGTCTTAGGACTCGATCGGCAGGAGACATATGACCTTGTACTGGATGATCCGACATTGAAGGCTCCTCCAACAGACGCCGATCAGCTCTTGCAACTCGCATTCCAGCAGCGACCGGATCTCGAAGCCCTGAACCTAAGCCAACAAGCAGCAGTCAAGTTCAGCCGTGCACAGCGCGATCAGATGCTTCCGAGCATAGGGGCTGCGGGAACCGTTGGCAGCGTACCCATTCGGCCGCCCCAATATTACCTCAACAATTGGTGGGGTGCGATTGGCGTAAACGTGAACATCCCCGTCTTCAATGGCTTCCTTTACTCGGCCCAAGCCAAGGAAGCATCCATCCGCGCTCAGGCCGCTTCAGAACAGACGCGGGATCTGCGCGACCGGATTGTTCGCGATGTCCGTACCGCATGGCTGGCATCGAATACGACATATCAAAGGGTCGCTGTAACAGACGAACTTCTGAGAGAAGCAAACCTGGCTCTCAAGCTAGCGCAATCCCGCTACCAACTGGGACTTAGCTCGATCGTAGAACTCAGTCAGGCCCAGTTCCAACAAACCGACGCGGCAATTGGCAACACTGACGCGCAATACCAGTATCGGCTCGCGCTCTCCACGCTCAACTATCAGATTGGAGCAACGCCATGATTGAGAACTTCAAACTGAAAGTGTTCCGCGTCGTCGCGCACATGAGGTGTACGCAAAACTGAGGAGCGCCAGGGAGCAATTGCCTGGATGAATGTTCGTTCTTTCACACTCGGCGTGGTTAGGTTCTCTCCTAAGAGGCCGTTCCTTTGCGGCAGAGGGTGTGACCGTATTGGTCATTTTGTTGAGCTTTTGCACAAGGAGATAGCGTCATGCCAAGGATCGGCGACAGACCAGAAATGAACCTGAAGACAGTTGTTTACGCAACAGATTTCTCCCTTTGCTCCCAGAACGCTGGCCTTTACGCCGCTCGTATTGCATCCTATTTCTCTGCAACTTTACTGGTTACTCATGCCTTTACCCTTTCGCAAGCCGCCCTGGAGGTTGAGATAAACAAAAATCGGGTTAGCCAGCAGAGAAAGGACCTGGAGACTCTTCTATCGCGAAACGCTCTCCTTCTGGGAGCGGAATCGTTCGAAACCAATTCCACTCTTCTGGAGGGAGAACCGAAAGATGTCATCCCTGCATTGGCCGATCACAACGCGCCAGCCATCATTGTGTTAGGAACACACGGAGGGGGTCGGATCGAACGAGGAATTATTGGCTCCATCGCGGAGAAGATCCTTCGCTCTTCCCAGTGGCCAACACTTACAGTTGGCCCACAGGTCAAGCCCGCGTCTTCACAGACCTTTCCCTTTGCTCGAATTCTCTTCGCCACGGACTTTACCGTGGCGGCTGCCAACGCGGCAGTCTATGCGGTTACCTTCGCGGAAGTGTTTAGGGCCAAGATTGATGTACTCAATGTGATTCAGGACGACGGCATCGAGCAACCAGAACGATTATCCGAACTTCAGGCCCAGTTCTTGAGTGCCCTTGATGGCCTTGCACCAGATCAGGCGAAGGAATTCTGTGATCCGAGAACGTATGTGGCTGTCGGCAGGGCACATGACCAAATCCTTGAGCACATCAGGGAACGATCTATCGATCTATTAGTGCTCGGTATCCGAAAGACTTCACATCTGAGCATGGAAATGAGAACATCTGGAGCCTTCCGGATCATAGTGGATGCAGAATGTCCAGTCCTGACGATCAGAAGCTGAGGAGTAGATCGCTTAGCTGGAGATGTGAATAGAGAAACGCAGTGCGGAGCCGAGCCACGACTTTAATCACACGCCTACAACCCTGCTTATGGCTTTGTTTGGCGGCGCTTGCGCATTCATTACCGTGCACTTGCATCTGGGTATTCCGCTTTGCCTTGATAGCACCGTGAGCCCGGGCGTGATCAGCTCGCCTACCAGCCATCGAGCTCGGATACCTCACTGAAGAAGAGTTGAACAGATACTTGCGTCCGGAGAAGATGGCATATCTAGAAGCGCAATAGACCGGCGACAGGATTTGCGAGATGGTCGCGTAGGTCGAAATGAGTGAAGAGACTCCGTCACTCAAACCGGAGTTTTCATCAGGGCATCTCTGCTTGGCGCAGTTCCCGACGCAAGGCGCGAAACACCATTTCGAACTCAGGCAGAGTCTCCATCTGATGGCCAAGCCGTGCTCGTATTTCAGCGAGCGCCACAGCTGCTCCACGAAGACATTGTCGGCC
>PLOG01000021.1 GCA_003142935.1 Acidobacteriaceae bacterium | reverse complement strand
TTCGAGACCGGCGCCGACGACTACCTGACCAAACCTTTCGCATTCGCCGAGCTCTTGGTGCGGGCCAAGGCGCTTCTTCGCCGCGGGCCGGTCAACCGCTCCAGTACTCTGGTTGTGGGGAAGTTGGAACTGGACCGGCTCACGCAACAAGTAAAGCGCGACGGCAAGCGGATTGAACTCACCGCCAAGGAATATTCTCTTCTCGAGTACCTCATGCAAAATCATGGGAGGGTTCTCTCCCGCAACATGATTATCGAACACATATGGGACCAGAGCTTCGATGGGATCACGAACATTGTCGATGTATATGTTCGACACCTTAGGTCGAAGGTCGACGACGGGCACGACGCGAAATTGATCCGGACCGTACGAGGATCTGGCTACATGATCCGAAAAGATGGCGAACTGTAAACTGCGCTAAGGATGGACAATGAGACTAGACACGCTGCGGGCACGCGTCGTCACCTGGTACGTAGGGCTGCTGGCTGCAGCGCTGATGGTATTCGGGGCAACGCTTTATTTCGCAGTGCAGGACTATTTGAAGACCTCGCTGCGGGACTCACTTGTAGACGAGGCAAACGCGATTGGTGCGAAATTCCTTGCCTACGAGGAGCAGAAAGGGCCGGCTTGGATGGCCGGCGAGATCTCCGAGGCGTATGCGCCCGAACTGAGCGGGCGTTTCATCCGCATCACGCGTCGAGATGGAACTGTATTATATGAGTCCAGCGATACCCGCGACTCCGGCATTGACGCGTCCGCGGTCTCACAATCGCACTTCAAGAACAACGTGCGAGGTTTCCGCTCTGAACGGCAGGCCGGTTCGCAAGAGCTGCTGATCTACGCGGATCCGTTCCGATCGTCTTCTGGGACAAATTATCTCATTGAAACTGGATTATCTCTTGCGCCTATTCAGCGCATACTCTCGAGTCTCCGCAGCATTGTTTTGATAATCACACCGCTGATCCTTTTGGTCGCGGCGTTTGGCGGACAGATGCTTATGAAGCTTCCGCTTCAACCGCTTGTCGCTCTCTCCGAACGCGCTGGGTATATCGGCACCTCAAGACTGGGGGAACGACTCCCCGTGCCTTCAACACATGACGAGATGGAGCGGCTCGCCCTTTCCTTGAATCGCATGATCAAACGTCTTGAAGATGCGCTGAGCCAAAATCGACGGTTCTCAGCCGATGTTTCACATGAGTTACGTACGCCGTTGACGATCATGCGTGGTGAACTCGAGCAGGTTCTGCTCGAGTCGACTCTGCAGCCTGCCGTGCGCGATTCTGTGGCCAGCGCACTGGAAGAGATCGACCGTATGTCCAAGATAGTCGAAAGCCTTTTAGCGATTGCGCGGCTCGACTCGGGCATGGACGCCATCGACCCCAAGCCCGTCGATGTGAGCACATTGTGCCGGTGGGTCATGGAACAATTGCGCCTACTGGCTGATGAAAAGAAGATCACCATGACGGTGCAGACGACACCCATGATTGTTCTTATCGATATTGCCCACATGAAGCGGGTACTCGTAAACCTCCTCGATAATGCCATCAAATATACCTCCCCTGGCGGGAACATTAAGTTGATCTCGTTCGTCTTAGAGAAGATGGCAATCATCGAAGTGAGTGACACGGGAGTCGGAATTCCACCGGCCGAGCTTCCGCACGTGTTTGACCGCTTCTTCCGCGCAGACAAGGTGCGATCCAGGGCCTCTGGGGGGACAGGGCTTGGGCTTTCGATTGTGAAGGCGATATGTAATGCTCATGGCGGCTCCGTCACTCTGCGGAGCGAGGAAGGTGTCGGCACAGTGGCGCGCATCGAATTACCGCTCGCTCACGAAGTTTAGGATGGCTCTACTGCACCGCATTCGGATCTCCGATATCCGCAAATACGCCAATTTGAGTAAGATGAATGACGCGGGCAGCCAAAATGGCGCGCAGACTTCCGTAATGCGGATCAACGCCCGGCGCGAAGGACTGAGCGTGATTTCCACGGTGACCAACAAGGGCCAGATGCGAATGCGAATATACTGATCCGCTTCTTGGAACGGTTAACGCGCAAAGAAAGCGGGTTCACCATTCGAGACTGTTCAAACATCAGCGACTAATCGAACTTGCCAGTGAACGCTCTCTCAAGTCATGCGGCCTTGCCGAACACCTACATCTCAAACAGGATGGCGCCGGCTACAAACAAGCGGCCGGCGCCATCCTGCTTTGCTACTAGAAGATTAGCTTCATCCCAAACTGTAACTCTCTCTCGTCGACCGAGGTTGCCGTCAGTGTCTGCGGAGTTGATGCTACGCCGAGGTTATTGAAGATGGCAGATGAGGTTCGGCTGGGCGCCTGGAACATGGGATGGTTCAAGACATTGAAGGCTTCACCGCGGAATTCCGCGCGGAAACCTTCGTGGATTCGACTGAGGGGCGTGTTCTTCACAAACAACAAATCGATGTCGTTGATGCCAGGTCCAATGATCGAATTTCGCTGCTCGTTTCCGAACTGTGGGTAGTAAGTAGTGACCGTCGTAACGGTTCCGTTTTTCGCCGTCGTGGTCGTTGATGTGTTGGGGATACCTTGCGGGAAGGCAAAACATGCAGTGTTCAAATAATTGATCACATTGCCCTTGTTGACCGGATTCCCGCTGCACCCTGTCCCGGTATAGATTCGATCGGGATAGGAGAAGGTGCTTGCACTTTGAAGACCGACCGCGTCGCCCGTGACCAGAGCTGTGAACGGCAGACCGGTGGCCGATCGTCCAATTCCGCCAATCTGGTAACCCGAGGCCAGCAACTGTGCGATACCGCCATGTTTGGGACCAGGCACGGTATAAATTGCGTTAACCGACAGGTTCGACTTCACGTCAAAATCAGATAGACCCTTGAAGCGGCTGATCTCGCGCGGAAAGGGCGCGACGGTGCTCGAATTTGTGAAGTTCGTTCCACCATTCGAGGAGGATGACTCATCCATGGCCTTGGCCCATGTGTAAGTAACTCCAATTCGGGTTGCGCCGATGTTACGCCGTAAAGAAGCGTTGAACGCATTGTACGTGGTGGACTGGTTGAAGTAGGTCGTATCGGTTTGGCCTATGGCGGCATTCGGGTTGATTTTCGTTCCGCTAAACGCCTCTGTCGTTTTGGTCACTCCGGCCGCAGTCGTTGTCGTGGTGAGGGTTGCGAGCGGCCAGGTCATAAGTCCATAGTTGGCAGGATTTCCCCAGTTAGCCGCCGTAGCGTTTGTCGGCTCAACAATATTTCCGTCGTTCGACTTCGTAGGCTGCCGAACGCCGTGCGCGCCAGTGTAGCCGATTTCCAGGGTGGTTCCCGCCAAAAGTTCCTGCTGCATGTTGAACATGTACTGCTGGACGTAAGGGCGCCGCGGGTTTTGATCGACGTAGGCGTACTTGTTGGCTGGAGCCGCACTCGCTAGCGCGTCAGAATAAGTTGCTGTTGGGAAAGTGCCGCCTATGTATTGCGGGTTTGCCGCAGTACCTATGTTTGTCGCGGTTGTCACGCTGATCGTTTCATTGTAAGGAGCAACATTCAGCGTACTCAGGATGAACATATACGGCATCGGCAAAGTGTCGTAGATGCCGTAGGAGCCGCGCACCGATGTCTTTCCGTTGGAAAATGGATCCCAGGCCACGCCCACGCGGGGGGCAAAATTTAAAAGACTTGGATTGTTGAAGAGGCTGCCGCCCAGCTTGGGAGTTGCCGCCGTGTCGGTCGGCAGCACGGAGAGATGCCCGTATTTCTCCGTAATGGTTGAGGTCGGCTCATACCGCACGCCGACATTGACCGTCAGGTTCCGGCGCAAATGATAGGCATCCTGAATATACGCGCCATAGATTTTCTGCCTCAGGTAGGCGGGAGTGGTGCTTCCGGGCACTGAGGATGTAAAGCTCGTCGGCGCGTTCGTCAAAAAGCTGGCGTATGAGCCGAAGACATAATAGCCGTAAGTGCTTGAGCCCTGGTCGTTCGACTGGATTTGCTCGAAGTTAAACCCAGCCTGAGCGGAGTGTTTGCCCTTGGTGATGTAGACGTCGTCGCCCGCCTGATAGCTGTTGTAGTTGTAGGTGTATACTCCTTCAACGCCCGCCCCGCCGAAAAAGGCACTTAGGCCGCCGATATGCATCTCACCGACTGTCTCTCCGGGCACGAACCCGTATTGAGTATTGCCTGCCAAGGCATTGAGCGCTGTGTTCGATGCGGGCGCGACCACGTGGTTATAGTTATAGCCGACGCGGGCAAAATTCACGATGTTAGGCGAGAATATGTGCGCCTCGGAGACGGTAAAGAGCCGGCGCAGCGGCTGCAAGCCTTCGAGCACGTTGTCGAAGTTATCCGGCTGCGAGGCGAGAGAGCCGTCCTGGAGTGCCGTGGCGTGAATCGTATCGTTTTTGGAGATGGTGTAATCCACACGCCCGGTGTAGAGATTCTCGGAGACCACCGCAGGGGAGGGGAAGTTCCAGGTTCCAGTATCGCCAGTGATCGTCCCGTTTGGCACCGGAAAGAACTGCAGATACGGCGCTACCAGTGCGTTGATCGCAGTCTGCTGGAGGCCCGTTGTGCCTGCAGGCGCTTTGGTCCCTCCGATTCCGGTAAGGCACCCTGTACTCTGAGTGCCCGTGGCCGGCTGCGTGCATTGCAGCCACCCGAGACGCGCATTGGGGCTAGGGACAGTATTCGCCACGGTTAGCGTTTGCGACTGCCGTATACCCTCGTAGTTGAAGAAGAAGAACATCTTGTCCTTCTTGATCGGCCCGCCCACCGTACCACCGAACTGGTTTCGGTGAAGCGGAGACGTAGCGCCGGTCGAGAAGTAGTTGTGGGCGTCGAAAAAGCTGTTGCGAATAAACTCATACGCTGAGCCATGGAAGTCGTTCCCGCCAGCCCGAGTAACTGCTGAGATTGTTCCCCCGGAGGTACGGCCAAAGTCCGCAGTTGCGTTCGAGGTCACAACCGAAAATTCCTGGATCGCATCGACGCCCAAAGTGCCGCCCAACGCACCGCCCGGACCTGCGCCCGAATAGTCATTCGTGATGATGCCGTCGAGCCGATACACGTTTTGTTGCGGCCGCGTGCCGCCGATGGAGATTTGAGTTCCTACGCCCCGGTTGGCACGCGAGTTGTCACCCGCAGAGATGCTGTTCTGGTCATCCACGGTGTGCACGTTCGGCTCCAACACGGCAAGCATGGTGAAGTCTCGGCCATTCAAGGGAAGCTCACGGGTTGTCTTCCCATCCACAACCTGGTTGAGCGACGAACTATCGAGGTCGACTATTGGCGCGACCGACGCGGTCACAACAACAGTGGAGTCGACGTTCCCGACTTGCATCTGAATCGTGAGAACCGTATCTTTGCTGACCTCCACCAGGGCATGTACTTCCTGTGGGCTAAACCCTTCTGCTGTAACCGTTACCGTGTAATTGCCGGGATTCACGTTCGGCACATTGAACAGCCCGGCTCCGGCCGTCATTAGGGTTTGCTTAGCGTTGGTTGCGGTATCGACTACAACTACCCGAGCCCCATTGAGCCCTGCCCTGCTTGAGTCGAGTACGGTTCCCGTGATCGTACCGCCGGTTGTCTGAGCTGTCGTTACCATGCACGTCATGATCAATAGCAGCGATAGGATTACTAATGTGTTGATCTTGCTTGTCAATCCTGTTGTCTGCATCAGCCTTTTATCTCTTTTCATCGTCTTCTCCATGCCTTCTGGCATTCACACTGGCCCAATTCAACGTATCTGCGCTAATTCGTCGCAGTAGGGCTCCGCAGAGCCCTGCTCTTTACGAGCGTACCGTTTATCTATTTTCCAAATGAACGACGTTTGAAGATAACATTAAAAATAGCATATTAATCAGGCTTTTTTGGAATCGCAGCGAGACCCACGCCTAGCAGCCCGTGGTGCAAG
>PLOG01000064.1 GCA_003142935.1 Acidobacteriaceae bacterium | reverse complement strand
CAATGATCGGCGCCACAATGATCAGTTTGCCCGCGCGATATGCGTAGATGCTCAGCAACGCCGCCAAGGCGTTTGGAAACTGAATCAGTGCCGCGAGCCAAGGACCTGTGAGTGTGTAGTTAATTGGTACTGAGAAGTCAGTCATTAACACCGCTATTGGAGCAAGCGCGATCGCTCCGGCTGCCATGTAGACGAATACCCCTTCTTCAGTCAGTGAGTATGCCGACCGCTTTATAAGCCAGCCTTGCGTTCCCCACATGAGCATCGCGGCGATGCACCAGACAAGCCATGCCCATCCACGCGCGGACGGGCCAGATGATTCGTCCAGTGAAAGAAGCAGTATGGCAACAAATGCCGTTATCACACCTAAGGAGCCGAGAAGGCGAACCCGCTCGCGCAGAAGCAGAAGCGCGAGTACAACCGTAACAATGGGATATAGCGAAACAATAGGGATGATGATGTAAGCAGGCCCTTGACGAAGCGCAACGAAGCAAAGCATTTGGCCGCCAGCGCCAAGTAAACCCATGCCGCCGCCATAAAGAACTGCAGCACGAGTGTGTTGTAATCTCCAGCGAGCTCGCTGCATCGCTATCATTGCGCACGCCACCATAGTGGCAGACCACACAACATAACCGAGGGTTGTAGGGAATCCAGGATGGTAGAACTTCTCCGGAATCTCGATAAAAGCGGCGTTAAGTCCAAAGCCAACAACGGAGAATGCGGTAAACATCAACCAGGCTGGTATCTTCATCGCCCAACTCCGCTCTCGAGTTCCCAGCCGATCTCATTGCCCCAAGCATCCGTCGAATATACCCTGAGAGTGCCCAGATCGCTTCGAAGCACCCATTGATTGTGATAGCCCCGAAACCGAAGGAACTGCTCGATAGCTTCTTGCGTATCAAAATCCTCTACCGTCCACCAGTACCCGTTGCCAAGGCGCCGGCCGGAAGCATTCTGAAACTCTGATGGAGCACATTCCTTCTGACAGAGACAGCGGGCACCCCGTTTAACTGCCTCTAGGACAGCTTCCTGGGTCTGCGATCGACAATATGACCCACAGAGAACAATCAGTTCCGCGCTCTGTAACTGTTGTGGAGAAACGTAGCCATCAAACACAGCCACGTTGTTAAGTGGCGTAAAGAGGGTGTGCATGTGTGTCTGAAGGCGAGACGGGTCACGACGCATCGAGAGCGGGGGACAGGTCGTGAAATCATGCTCGTTGCCGCCCACTTCATTTTGGCGTGCGATAGGAACCTCAAGCGGGTTAAAGTAGTTGTGCAAACTCTTGCCAGAGCAACGCCCCCAGCTCAGGTGATACCAAGCGCGAAGCCACTTGGACGCAGCCTCAGTAGTTGCAAGATGCGGAGCACCCAGCAAGTAGTAATCCGCGTTGGCATAGATAGGCTTGGGCTCGTCGAATTGAAGCGGATCTGGACGCTGATAACAGCCGTCATCGCTGTGAACGATTGCAACTGTTGGCCGCCAGGAACGCGCATCAAACGATGGCGCTATCTGCGGGCGAACATTCTTCATAAATGTTTTGTGAATCTCTCCAAACTCCGTGAGCTTTGCGTCTGGTGAGTCGATTTCCCAGAGTACGTCGGCGGTTTCAGTCATGGCCGCTACCGGATTCAGTAACGCCATCAGCTTTAGCGCGTTAAGGTATTCCTTGGGGCTGTGCCCACTGTGCCGGCCCATGATTTGATACCATGGGCCGCTATCCCCTTCCCACAAATCTACGGTTGCGAACCAGTTTTTGCCATACTGATGGGCTGCCGACATGCACAGGCTCACTGTAATTGGCGTAATCTGCTCCTTCAGCACCTTGCACCCGGGAAATCCGCCAGCCCGCGCTACGGCGTGAAACAGCACAGGAAATACCTGCTCTGTATACGCAGGAATCTGGCTCGGCTCAGTTGAGTCAAATAGCTTTTTGAGACCACACTCGATCTTCTCGTACGCATCGAGAGTATTCACGGCTCCCCTCACATCCGCCAACGCTGTCCATGGATTCGTGTGGCCCGTCAGCCCGGGGTGAAGCTGATGATGAATCAGCTCATCGTAAATCACGCCAAGCAACTTAACTTTGCTCTTTGTTTCCTTAAGCAGATCGCAAGGGTAAACCCAAGTGTGAAAGCCATCGGTTGGAGAAGCATTCACTTGGCAGACCGGGTTGTTCAGGTAAAGAGCGAGGTCGTTCTGGCTTGCCCACTCAGCAACATTTGCGACGGCATCGAGATCATCGTAGTGCAGATCGTATCCGGCAAACTCCGCGCCCATTTCCTTTAGTCGGGCCGCCATTTCTCTTTGGCCATGCGGCGAATGCGGGATTGATGAGCCCTCTGGCATCAATCGCACGGAAAAGAATCGTTCCGGTTTGGTTAGAAACGGATCCGCCACATTGTAGGGAAGTTCGACGCCAAATTGACACAGGGAACGCATGAGCACACCTTCCAGATTTGACAAATTGTCACACAGTCGATACAAAGAGTCAAGCGCTTGAGCGGACAAGATAGTCAAGCGCATGACTATTTCGCAGTGCACCGATGCTGCGAGTGTCGAAATCAAAACATTCACAAGTGTTTGGATCGCCGAATCCTGGCTGATCCAGAAATGCATCAGAAGCCTGTACGAACAGAATGAGGATACAAGATGCGGATAATGGGATCAGGGCGAAACTGGGACACCAGAGTGCTGGTCACCCTCTTAACCGGAACATTGCTTTGTGGTAACGCGGCGGCCAAGAACTTTTACGTTGCGGCGGCTGGGACCGACAATGCAGCGGGAAGCCAAGCCGCACCCTGGGCTTCCATCGCAAGGGTCAACCGCGCCCAGCTGGTGCCCGGCGATCACGTGTACTTTGAAGCCGGCGCAACATTTTCTGGGACCCTCACCTTCGGTCCGCACCATGCGGGAACACCCCAAAGTCCTCTGGTAATCGGTTCTTACGGCAGTGGCCGGGCTACCATCGATGCAGGCAACAGTAGCGGCATTGCTATCACAGATGCTGCAGGCATTTCTATCGAGAATCTCCGACTCATTGGCAGCGGCAGGCGAAGAAATCAAGGCTCCGGTATCAGGGCAGTGAATGACGTTCACCAAGGTCCTCACCTCTCCTTTCTGCGTATCAACCGCGTAGAAGTGAGCGGCTTTGGGTTGGCAGGCATCTTCGTAGGTGGACTGGCGACGGACGGCACGCAAGACGGGTTTGATGATGTGAGGATTGAGAATTCCGACGCACATGACAACGTGTACTACGGGGTGCTTGTCGGTGGCCCCTGGGACGATGACCACTCGGCTACAGTTACCAGTGGTCCTCAAGATAGCGGACCGCGACCTGGCTATAGCAACCGAAATATCTATATTGGTCACACGCGGGTGTGGAACAACCTTGGCGACCCCGATTATCATCTCAACCACTCTGGCAATGGAATTCTGGTGGCAGACACCGACGGCGCGATGGTTGAATTCTCCTCAGCATGGGAAAACGGCAAACTGGATACGAAGAGCGAAGGAGGACCTGCAGGAATCTGGGCTGCAGGCTCAAACCATGTCATAATACAATCCTGCGAATCCCACCATAATCATACTGGGCAGAGCAATGCTGATGGCGATGGTTTTGACCTCGATGGTGGCGTAACGAACTCAATCCTGCAATACAACTACAGCCACGATAATGATGGCTTCGGCTTTCTTGTCTACAATTACAAAGGCGCTCCTCACGTACACGGCGGTAATATCGTCCGCTTTAACATCAGCGAAAACGATGGTGGCCGGCAGATGAATGGAGGGTCGCTGGCAATCTTCTCTGACGGAGATGACGTCTCCGATCTCGAGGTCTATAACAACACCATCTATTCAAACAAAGCCGCGAAGAACACAACGCCTTTGCTGATCGGAAATCATGTCGGCAAGATGAACATCCGCAACAACATCTTCATCGCGAATGGCGGAGTACCAGTGATTTCGCAGGGTGTGCCAAATTCGCAGGCTCAATTGGCCGGTAACGCATATTGGAGCATCGGCGCGTCCCTACGCATCGATTGGGGCGGAACGACCTTTACGACTCTTTCGTCGTTTCGTATAGCGACCGGCCAGGAACAGCAGAACGGAAAAGCTTTTGGTTTTGAAGAGCCCCCTCAACTGAGTGGCATGGCTCAGGGAATCACCATCGGCAACCCGGATAAGCTCAGCTCGCTACAAGAGTATCGTCTTCTCCCTTCGTCCCAATTCCTCGTGGGAGGGGCCGTCTTGACCGGCTTGAACATGGGCACACGTGACTTCTTTGGCAATCCATTGCGAAAGGGCGGGCCATTTCCAATCGGTGCCGATGCAGGCACTAGATGAGCGTCAAGACTAAAAGTGAGACAAGCTGTTCTTAATTGGAGACCTTCATGCGACTAAGTAGCTTTCTGAGTGGGAGTCAGGTCGAGACGATACATCGAAATGCGCTTCGTGTGCTCGCCGAGGTTGGTGTTCTTGTTGAACACGAAGAAGTCGCCAAGCGACTTCGATCTGTTGGAGGTGAAGTCGATGAATCTGGGCGGGTTCGATTCCCATCCACCCTTGTTGAGCGAGCACTTCAGGACAGAACCAAGGAAGCTCCCGTCGAGAATCATCCGAAGGTCTCAGTCTTTTCGGGTATCTATCAGTGCCAGTATCTCGATCCGATATCCGGCGCTTATCTTCCTTTCGATAGAGACAAATTGGCATTTTACCTGGCATTAGCAGCTAGCTTACCGGGGATGGGAGACCGGGTTCTGCTCGGAATGCCATTTGAAGAACCAGGAATCCCTATCAGTTGCGGCCCATTGTTGGAAAAGGTCTACTCCTGGCGATACGGTGCCGTACCAGGCGGCGCGGTGCAGCTCAGTGAACTCTGCGAACCCTTGCTCGATCTATTTGAGTGTCATGCATCCTGGTCCGGCAGGCCCTTGCGCGAGGTCTTTGCCGCGTGCGGTTATATGCTGTCTCCGCTTCGGCTCGCGCGCGTTGAGTGCGAGCAACTTCTTTTCTTCGCAAAGCATGATTGCCGCATGAACATCGGCCATCAGCCAAATCAAGGCGGAACGGCGCCCATCACCCTCGCTGGCGTGTTGACCCTCTCTCTGGCGGAACAGATATTTCTATTCCTCCTTCACAGCGCCTTTTACGAGAATGCGCCGTTTGAGCTTAACGGCGGCGTTACAACGACTGACCCCAGAAATGTCATGGCGGTTTATGGCCGGCCGGAGAAGCAGCGCGTGAACGCTGCATTCGCTGATATTGCTCAGTTTTATGGCTGCCCTTGTCGCGGACACTCTGGGCTATCCGACGCAAAGGTGCCCACGACAGAAGCGGGAGCGCAAAAGGCTATTGGCGCTCTCCTGACAGCGCTTGCGCTAGGAGAAGGGTTCATCGAAGCCGGATTGCTCTCGATTGATGAAGTGTGCTCACCCGTGCAGATGATTCTTGATTACGAGATCGCCAAAGCCCTGAGCGCGTTGCTGGCCGAACCTACCATCAATGACATTGAATGTGCGTTCGATGAGATTGCTGGACTCAAGGCCGGTGAAGGTTTTTTCGGCACTGAATTCTCTGCCTCACGATGCCGGACGGAGATGTTTCTTCCCAAGACCTGGTCGAAACAGTCTTTGAGTGGTTGGCTTAGAACGGGTTGTAAAGTGGACACGGACTACGCGCGCGATTGGATAGCAAGTTTCAACACGAATTACTGTGCAGGATCTCTGCTCTCTGATGCCGAGGAACGTGAATTGTCAACCATCATCTCTAAAGCAGCTCGAGGAACTACTGCTGTTATCTAGTGGTTTTATTCACAAATTCCAAGGAACCTGAACAGGAGAGATACATGGACTTGATCAACGTTGATTCAGTCTCCGATGTAAACGAACTGGAAAAGCTGATTGCGTCAAGAAAACCTGGCTTTTGCCTGCCGCAGCCCTTTTACACTGACCCTGGCATATTCGATCTCGACCTGCAGAAAGTGTGGATGCGCTACTGGCTTTATGCGGGCCATACGAGCCAACTGCCCGAGCAAGACTCCTACTTCCTCTTTCGATTAAGGGCCGAGTCGGTCGTCGTTCTGCGAGATGAGAACGGCGAGGTTCGAGCGCATGCTAATGTGTGTACACATCGAGGATCGTGTATCTTGACCGAGCCAAGTGGGCGCGCCAAGAATCTGGTCTGTCCCTATCATCAGTGGGTCTTCCGGCGAGATGGGTCGCTTCGAGCAGCAAAGCTCGCTGAAAGTGCCATGGACCCCCGACGGTCTGGGCTAGTGCCTGATCCTGGAAAAGCATTCGATGCCTCGCTTTATGGCCTGAAGTCGGTTCATTGTCGAGTACTCGAAGGCTTCATCTTTCTTTGCTTTGCACCAGATCCTCCGAGCTTTGATCGGTTGGTCGATATCTATAAGCCGCATCTGGAAATGTATAAGATTGCGGACACCAAGATTGCCTTCTCAAAGACATACCGTGTAGCTTCCAACTGGAAATTGATCGGCGAGAATGCCCGGGAGTGCTATCACTGTGGAGTAGGCCATCCAGAGTATTGCAGAGTGATTCCTGGCTCTAACCTCTTGTACTCAATGGAGCCATTTGAGCGGTTGCGAGATAAGAAGCTCGAGGAATGGGCGGCGAAAGGCATTCCGACTTACGGCGTCAATTTCGAGGATGCTAACGACTGGGTCTATTGTTTGCGCTATCCCTACTCGGAAGGCTTTGTCACAGAAAGTCTGGATGGAGAACAGGTGGCCCCCCTGCTTGGCCACCGCCAGGATCCCGACGTGGGCGTATTTTCCATCGTTCAATACCCGGATTTTTGGCTTGACGTCAACCCCGACCACCTCACTCATTTTGTGTTAAGACCCGTTTCAGCAACAGAGACAGACGTGGAGATGACTTGGCTGGTTCGCAAAGATGCCGTAGAAGGCAAGGACTACGAGGTCGACAAGGTTATCGCCGTTTGGAGGACCACAGGTGAGCAGGACTGGCGGCTTTGTGCAGACAACCAACTCGGTGTCAATTCCCGGTATTATCAACCTGGGCCTCACACCCCTGTAGAGGCAGGGCCCGAACAGTTTGACTCGTGGTACATCAACGAACTGCTAAAGCCGTGACAACAGATTTTGTCAGACTGACATTGTGACGCCCTTACGCGACGAGCATTCTTAACCTGCCCCGGTCCGATTACTCTGGCGCGCTGGCGGCTTATCGCAGATCGTAGTCCTGTATCTTTGCTTGTAGTATTGTGGAATTGACTGAAACGGTGTGCCATCCTCCCTTGGGGCGCTAGGTTTTCTGCATGCGTAATCGCACCTCAAATGCTGCTTGTTTGATCTCTAACAGTGGCACGGCATTCATGAGTAACGGTGTCGTGCCAAAGAATGTTGTCGAATCCAAAAGCGGTAAGATCCAACTGGTTCTTCAAGCTGCAATTGATATTGGAATCAAGTTGACAATACGATTGCTTTCCTAAGTCAACCGCTTGACTTTGCATGCCAAATGTGGAAAAATCAGACCAAGTCAATGAAGCCTCGTGTTCGTAGGAGCTTAGAGCATCGTCTTTGCGCGCAGTTCCTGTGCGTCGTGCGAGAGTTATTTCTTACTAAGCATTGCGATGCCCTTCTTCTCGTCACATATTCGTAGCGAGAAGCTTTTGCGGACTCGCCAAGTGGCCTGACAAAACTGGGGACTGAGAAGCGCATAAGAGTAGACAACATCCGGTAGCTGTTACACGAAGAGATGACCGAGGAGATGTATTCATGAAACGGATTGGAAGTGAAAGCTCGGTTTTGTTGCCGTACCTCCTCATCTCAGTCGCGGCTGCCCTGCGCCTCGCGGTGAGTCACCCTTATAACTTCATACCCGTGTTCTCGTGCATCCTTCTCTTTGGGGCGTGCCGGCCGAAGCGGGAGTTTCCCATACCGATCCTCGCTCTCATGGGGGTGGACATTTTCCTCACTACGCACCGGTACGGCTATGCTCTCACCGGCGATCATGCCATAACTTGGACGTGGTACCTGGTGGTGATGATTCTCGGCGCAGCTATGCTGGGCACCACTGTTTCGATTCCGCGCATCTTAGGTGTATCGCTTCTGGCATCCGTGTCGTTCTTCGTAGTTAGTAACCTCGCTGTGTGGGCTGCCTGGGGCATGTATGCAAAGACATTAGGTGGCATGGAAGCCTGCTATATCGCTGCGCTCCCTTTCTTTCGCAACAGCATAGTTACAGAGTTGGTATTCAGCCTGCTGATCTTGGGTCTCAGCAGGTATTGCGCAGCCTTTTCTCCGGCCAGACGCATGCAGGGTACTTGCTCTTGAATCGACCACCGTCTCGAGGAGTTGAAACATGGCGCAATCTAAAGAACTTTATGATGCAATTCTCAACGGCGATGCAAAGAAGGCGCATGCCGTAACGCAGACTGCGCTGGCAGTCGGCGCTTTGCCGATGGATCTGATCTCCGAGTCCATGGTACCGGCAATGGATGAAGTCGGCCGTCTGTTCGAGGCGGAAGAATACTTCGTTCCCGAGTTACTGCTGGCAGGTCGCGCTATGAAAAGCGCGATGGAGTTGCTTCGCCCGCTTCTGGTCGCTTCCGGACAAAAGCTGTCCGTCCGCGTGGTGATTGGGACGGTGAAGGGCGACCTGCATGACATCGGCAAGAATATTGTCGCGTCGATGCTCGAGGGAAGTGGTTTCGAGGTGATCGATCTCGGCACGGATGTGTCGCCGGAAATGTTCGTGGCAGCGGTAGAAGAGCGCCGGCCTCATATTGTCTGTATGTCTGCGTTGCTAACAGTTACGATGCCTGCAATGAAGACGACTATCGATGCGCTGAAGACCGCGGGTGTGCGGACTGCGGTAAAGGTGCTGATTGGCGGTGCTCCGGTAACGATGCAGTATGCCAAAGAGATTGGAGCCGATGGATACAGCGAAAACGCGAGCGCTGCCGTCGGCCTCGTGAAAAACCTACTTACGGTAGTGTGAGATAACGATCGGGTACGCAGTCTAGTGGCGTTCCGGAACCGCGTCTACTATCGGGAAACTCGCTAGAAGTCTGCAGTAAACAGCTGCCATATCAATGTTGGCTGTTAGATGGCGCGGCGCTTGCAAGAGCGGGCCTGCAGGTATGCCGGGCAGGGGGACCAACTGGATGAATCGTCAATTCTATCTTGACCTTGCAGCTTGCGGCATGCGCATGCCAATCGGCACCTATCTGGTGATGCGCGAAGAGCGGGAACCTGAAAAGGTTCGTAACGACGGTGGCGCGCTGGGTCGGGTAATTGAGCGAGCAGCGCTGCGCTGGGGCGCGCCGCTGGCGGTTCCGCTGATCGACCTACGGTCTGAGAAGATCAACCTACTCGCGCGGGCGGGAATTCCAGGATCTGAGGCGTAGATGAGCGCCTGGACCATCCTTATATAGTGGGCTCGGAGTTTGACGTTTTGTTTGTGCCGTAGGCGCAGAATGCAGTCAGTAAAAAGGTGGACGAGATGACGGCTGGAGCGGTCGGATGTTGATGCTGTGGAACGCTATCCTGCAGGAGGGGAATACCGATGAATGAGCGGACGATCCGGGAATATTCCACATTGGCAATCCCAAGCCAGGATCAACTGTTGTACGGCGTCTCACCGCATCCTCTCACATGCGGCCTGGGCTTAACGATAGGCGCAGGCCAGGTCTTTCCTGAAATCAACTTCACCCTCCCAGCCATGAATATCGAGCCGGAGACCTGGCCTGACGTAGTGGCTCATTACGACGAGATGGCTGCGCAGATTCTGCGTCGCGCAGTCTCGCTCAGTGTTCCTGGTATTTTGCTGGAGTTCGAGCTTCTGCCGCCAATGACGGAATGTCCCGAGTGGGGCGCAGAGATCACCACCGTCCTCAAGCGGCATCTCATTGCCTGCCACGAAAAGCACCACCTGCCTTGCGCCCTGCGCGTTACCCCCACCGACATTCGCGACCAGCAAAAGCCGCCCCTGATGCGCACCGGCGAGCCTTGGCAGCGCCTCAAGCGCTCTCTGGAGCTGTGCGCCGCGGCCGGCGCCGACATTCTTTCGATCGAGTCCATCGGCGGTAAGGAAGTTAATGACCAGGCGCTCATGTACGGAGATTTCCAAGGTATCGTCTTTGCCCTAGGAGTGCTTGCGCCGAGAGATGTGTCCTGGCTTTGGACTGAGATCAGGGATATTTGCGCGGAACATCCAGGCGTGGTTCCTGGCGGTGATTCGGCCTGCGGGTTTGCCAACACGGCCATGCAGCTTGCGCACCAGAAGATGCTTCCCGAGGTTCTTGCTGCTGTAGTACGAGCCATGAGCGCCGTCCGTAGTCTGGCTGCATTTGAGCAGGGTGCCATTGGCCCATCGAAGGATTGCGCTTACGAGGGTCCGGTGATCAAAGCGATTACCGGATATCCGATTTCGATGGAAGGAAAATCGGCCAGTTGCGCGCACTTCAGTCCGCTGGGCAACATTGCCGCTGCGATGTGCGACTTATGGAGCAACGAATCGGTGCAGAATGTGCGTTTGCTCTCTGGTAATGCGCCCGAAGCCTACACCGAGCTCCTCGCCTACGACTGCCGTCTGATGAACACCGCTGCCGCCAACCAGGGCGGCGCGCTTCAAATGCGCAACTGGATGACCGAATCCGACGAGTGGCTGAGTCCGCAGGCGGCGGTCCTGTCGCCCGACGCCACCATCCGCATCGCCGCCGCGATCGTCGCCGCCGACACGCCCTACCATCGCGTCATCGCCGCGGGCAACGCCGCAGTTCGAGTTCTAAAGGATGGAATTGAGCGGCAGAAACTCCACATCACCCGCAAGGAGCATCAATGGCTCACCCGCATCGACGATGCACTCCGTGCATTCCCCGCCGATGAAGGGGCGCTCTTGCTCGAGCTCGAATCGCAATATGGCAGCCTGTACGACAAAGCGAGCTATGGCCTCTAGCCTGCCTCAAGCCGTCTCTCCCACCCCATTGCGGTTTCGCTGCACGGCGCCTCGCAGTGAAACCGCCTCCAACCATGGGATTCAAAGCCATCAACTCTCCGGTCTTTACGCGCGAGTTCGAGCACGTCGTCTCCTGCTCCCCGCACTTTATTGAGGTGGAAAACGTACACATGGGCCTGAGCGAGTTTGGCATCGGCATGCGCCCGCACCTCCAGGAACGCATCGATGCCGCGGACAACGCAGGCTACGACGCCAAAATGCTGCTTCTGGCTACCGAAGAGCCCGCGCTGCCCGCCATCGAGCACATCAGCCTCGCCGCCGATCCCGCCTTCCATGTTGGAGTGCCCGGCGAATTTTGTACTAGCGGGAATCATAAGAGAAGCGAAGTTTAAGGGAACACTTGGAGGACTTTTGACGCCCCGGTTGTTTCAATTGCCGCCGTTTTATCGCCCACAGCCGCCAAGAAAGGAAAAGAGTCTCAACTTACACAAAAGCAAAGGGAAGCCCCGCGAAGCGCATAGATGGTGATGAGGGAAGTATGTTGTTGCTCTCGTAAATTATTGATTCTAAATATAGATGGCGGAGGGAGAGGGATTCGAACCCCCGGTACCCTTTCAGGCACAACGGTTTTCAAGACCGCCGGTATCAACCGCTCACCCATCCCTCCGCTCTGGTTTTACATCTAAGAATCTATTATAGAAACTTGCAAAATCCATTGCACTACCATTGAGTCACTTGCACCATTTTGTGTGCCTACTTTGCCCAAACTTGCACCAAACTCGATTGCAAGCTCTTTTTGCCGGCCGTCGATGCGGCGGCTGGCGTCTGCGAGGCCGGAGTGGTCAACGATGTCGTAGCGCCGGAACACGGAGGCCGTCCTCCAACCGCCTATACGCATTATGACATTTTCCGCGATGCCCAACCGCCGCATATTCCGAGCCCCGGTCCGCCGCAAATCGTGAAAGAGGAGGCCGGGGCATCCGGCGCGTTCACTGGCTGCTGCCCATGCCTTGCTAAAATCGCCGGGAAAACTTCCATCGGGGCGAGTGAACACCAAATTGTCAGGAGCCTTGTCCTCCACGCAGACGGCAATGATTTGGTAAACGCGCTC
>PLOG01000196.1 GCA_003142935.1 Acidobacteriaceae bacterium | reverse complement strand
CCTAGGCTAGTTGACCTGGGCGGCCTTGCCCAGGCGTTCCGTCACCATGGAGAAGAATGTCCGCAGGTCTTCCTCCTCGCCTTCGGTGAGACGGCGAAAGACCTTCATGAGGGGAAAGAGGCGCGAGCCGCGCAGGTCTACCGCGGGAACCGCAGCCACGCCGCCGGGATACTGGGTCATCTCCCAGGCGCCGGCATAGCGCTGCCGGAGCACCTCGCCCAGGTAGCTGCCCCAAAGACGGACCTCGAAATCGACCTCAAGCTCGGGGCTCTCGCTTACTTGCACCAGAATCTCGTCCAGACCGTCGATTGATTCTGACGTGAAATCCAACTTCTGGCCGAATTGGGTGCGGCCCAGCTCCACGGCTGCGCGCGCGTAGCCCTCCATCATGGCTCCCAGGTCAGGGAATTTTGCCGATTCCAGCGTCTTGCGCAGCTCGGTCGAGTTTCTCATTCAATCTCAAGAGTAAATGCAACCGCGACGGAAACAGGTCATCAAAATGGTACTGGGCTCCGAGATTGTGGCAGACTGGGAGCAGCCATCGAGGATTTCTACGGTGAATAAACTCAAACTGATTGCGGTTGCTGCGCTGCTGGCGCTGGCGGCGGGCACGGCTAGATCGGCCACCCACGGCATCTATCCCGACCCCGGGCAGGCCAAGGCCGACCTGGCCGCTGCCTTGAAGACCGCCGCGGCGACGCATAAACGGATTCTTCTGGACTTTGGCGGCAACTGGTGCGGCGACTGCCAGGTTCTGGATATCTACTTTCACGATCCGGCCAATAAGCCTATTCTTGACGCCAACTTCGTGCTGGTGCACATCAACATCGGGATGATGGATGCGAACATGGACCTTGCCAAGAAGTACGAGGTGCCGCTGGAAAAGGGTGTGCCGGCACTGGCCGTCCTGAGCGAAGTTGGCAAGCTGCTTTACAGCCAGAAGGGCGGCGAGTTTGAAGCGATGCGCCGCATGCAGTCCTCCTCGGTAACCAGCTTCCTGGTGCAATGGAGGCCGGCGAGACAGGGCTGTTCAGTGATGGTGGTAAATTGCTAGGCGAGGCAAGATCCGCATGAATTACGATCTGGAGAAGTCTCCGCGGAGCCATGCATATAAGCTCCTGGTAGGGCTGGTGGCGCCGCGGCCGATTGCGCTTATCACCAGCATGGACGAGGAGGGCAGGCTGAATGCGGCTCCCTTCAGCGCGTACAACTACCTTTGCACCGACCCGCCGATTATCGGCGTGGGCGTGACCAACCGCCCCAACCAGATGTTTGTGCCCAAGGATACGGCGCGCAATATCAGGCGCACGGGCGAGTTCGTGGTGAATATTGTCACCGAGGACATCGCCAGCCAGATGAACATTTGCGCCACCGATTTTCCCGAGGAGATGAGCGAGGTAGAGCTTGCGGGCTTAACCACCGTTCCATCGGAGAAGATCAGGGTGCCTCGATTGGCCGAGGCTCATGCGGCTTTGGAGTGCACCGAGTTCACCACTATGGAGATTGGGCGGTCGCGCATCATCCTGGGGCGGGTTGTCGCTATTTACGTCGAAGACCGCTTCCTCGATCCGGAGGGGCCTTATGTGAAGTCCGAAGAGCTGCACGCGATCGGGCGCATGAATGGGCTGGGAAACTACGTAAAGACCCGGGATGCGTTTGTGACCATTCCGCGGATCTCGTACGAGGAGTGGAAGACTGGGAAACGGTAGGGATTGGGACCGATATGGCTGCTCGGTAATGAGAGACGACTACTGAGAGTATCGTTTGTTACGGCTGAGGAACCTCACCGAAGAGGCGCTCCAGCCAATTCAGAAAGGGCTGACAGGCCGGGATCAGATTATCAAAATGTGCGCTAATAGCCTCGCCGAGATTCTTCTTGTTTGGGTCCCGCCAAGCGATATGCGTCTTGACGATGGCTTTTGGCCGCTCAACATCACGGAAACCCGTCATTCCATCCTTCGTTGCACGATCGACGACTGCTGAAATGTATTTCTCGGACTCGGGAGCCATGGCGACTCGAAGAAGGTCTTCAAAGATGCCGTCGCGAACATTGTCCGGCATCAACCAGATGCCAAGAACAGGCAAGCGGCCTCGATCCACCTCTTGAGTTGGCGCAAGAATCAATCCATCGTCAGGAAACTTGTCCGGAATAGCGTAAAACTTGCCGAGCCTTCCCTGCAACGAACGAATTCTGGACTGAATTCCCTCGTTCCCCGCATCATCCTTCTTGCATTGATCGGCATCGAGAATAGCCCCGAGGATTGCTTGAGTCTTTGTGCTAGCTTCGGTCATACCGGAAAGAACGTCGAGAACTCCGTCGTCGTTTTCGCAATATCCCAATTCATATTTGGGGAATGTCCCTGTCGATTTATTAATCAAATGACTAAGGGCATGCCAGTCGTCAGGCCCTTCAACCAGCAACACCTTTTTCCCCATATGCGTGAGGTCAGCTTTCACTGCTTTTATTTGAGGACTTGTCGCCATGCCTCAACGAACCTCAATGCCCTGTCTGATTGCAGCTTCCAAGCCTTGAGGCGAGAACTCGTGTGCGTGAATGTTCTCTCCCCTTCGTTCCAACCTGTATACGAAGCTAGTGTTTGGAATTAGGCGGTCCTTTTGCGCCTCAACAAAGGCTTGGATGCAGTCATTGCTGTGGGTCGTGGCGAAGACCTGGATGCCGAATTTCTGTGATGCTTCAAAAATTGCTCTCCACAATTGCACCTGCACTTCCCAGTACAAACCAGTCTCGAATTCGTCAACAAGGAGTACGCCCTTTGAGGCTGTGGCCATGGCCAAACCGATATGAAACAGCCGCCGAAGGCCATCTCCCATCGAGTGGAGTGGGATTCGTCCCTCGCCTTCCACTTTGAGTAGAGCAATGCGTGACCTGAGCCTGCCCGCGATGTAATCCAAATCATCAATTCTCGAATCAAGCATTCGCAGCCAACCAAGAACCCTCTCCTGCCCAGGTCCCTGGATCAGACCATCCCATAACGAGGCTGCTTTTTCGTCAGTGAATCCACAAGCTGGAAGATGTGCCACGACCACAGCGTCGTCGTTCGATAGCCTCTCGGATTCGAGGATTCGATTTCGTAGAGGAAGATGACGCCGGGTAATTAGGGCGACCTGCTTGTCGCCTCTAAAAACAGGGAGGGCAAACTCCAAATGATCGACGGTGACATGTCCTGGGAGCGCCGGTACATATCGACGCATCCCATCGTCGTCAGTCACCATGTCGTGCCACTGGAACTTCACCGTCAAAGGGTTAGGATCGCCAATTCTTTCGATCAAAATAGCTGAAGATAGGTCAGAACCCGACGTCGCGCCGTCCCGATGGAACAAGTCAAAGACAGGGTGTCGAAGGGAGGTACCTAACTCGTTCCATCCGTCAGCTTCCCAGGGCTGTAAGACCTCTTGGGCACGTATGCCTGCGGCCTGAAGGACGTCAGCAATTGGATTTCGTCCTGCGTATAGGCCAATCGCCTCAAGCAAACAGCTCTTTCCGGTATTGTTTGCTCCAATAAAAAGGTTCAGCTGCCCAAGCTTGGGGATCGTGAGATCTTTGAACAGCTTGAATCCGGAGATGTGCAGAGACGGAATCATGGCTAGAGGCAGTCTAGCGCGTCTAGGAGCAGATTCCAAGGAGCGCGCACGGGAATTCTCTACCTCAACTGATGGGCGCCAGGTGCTTGGTCTTCGAATAGGTGTAGGTAATCCGGTGGACCACGGTAATAGTGGAGAGCACGGCCAGGATCCACAACACCGGGGCCATCGCTCCCCAGTGGTTGAACAGGGCGCCGATGAGGATGAGCACGATGCGCTCCGGGCGCTCAAGGAACCCTACTTTGCACTGGTCGATGAGGGCCTCGGCGCGGGCGCGCGTGTAGCTGACCATGAGCGACGTGACCATGACGAAGGCCGCCAGAACTACGTAGCGGAAGCGGTTGATGCGACCGTAGTAGACCAGCAGGCCGAAGAAGAGCACCACGTCGGAGTAGCGGTCGATTACCGAGTCAAAGAACGATCCGAAGACGGTGACCTGGTTGTTGCGCCGCGCCACGCGCCCGTCGACCATATCGAAGATGCCGGCGCCGAAGATGACCATGCCCGCATATAAGAACATGCGATCGCTGTTGGAGGCGTTGGCGTGGCCAAACAGAAATGCCGCCGCTATGTTGATGACCAGGCCAATAAAGGTGAGCGCGTTGGGAGAGATGCGGGTGAGCGCCAGTCCGTGCACAATGTGATCGAGAAGCCAACCGCAAGCGCGGCCAAAGGCGCTGGTCCAGGTAGTCATTTCCAGTCTTCCTTGCTAACTACTTGCCGCCGGCGGCGGCTTGATCTTGTTGGCCGGCTTCGGCAGCTTCGTCGTGAATGGTGGTCAGCTTGAGGATTTCAAGCTGGCGCTTGCCATTTGGAGTCACGATGGTGGCTACGTCGCCCACACGCTTGCCGACCAGGCCGCGCCCGATTGGCGAGGTGGTTGAAATCAACCCCTTGGAAACGTCGGATTCCTCGCTGGTGACCAGACGGTACACAATCTCTTCGTCTTTGGTCGAGTCGTAGACAACGACTGTGGAGCCGAAGCCGGTCCTGTCCCTGGGAATATTCGAGAGGTTCACGAGAGAAAGCTCGGCCATGCGGCGCTTGAGCTGTCCGAGCCGGGCGTTGACGAAATCCTGGCGCTGTTTCGCCATGTGATACTCGGCGTTCTCCGACAGATCCCCCATGGCCACGGCTTTCTTGATTTCCGCGGGGAGCTCATGGGCGAGCTCATGCTCAAGAATCTTGATTTCGTCGAGAAGCAGTTTCTTAATGTGCTCGGGCATCAACAGTCCAAGGCGGGGAGCGGGGATGCTCTATCCGCGGGAGATGAGAGAACCTTTTTTTACTCAGTTTCATTATACGCGGGGGGACGGGGGCAGCTTCTTGTCTACCAGCTTCTAGCCTTCAGCTCTCAGTTTCCGGCTGCTTGCGGCTGGCGGCCGCTCTGCTGTCAAGGAAAGACTGGAGGATGAGCGTGGCGGCTACCTGATCGACAACGCGGCGGTGCTCCTGGCGGGCGTGGCCGGCTTCATACAGAATCCGATGGGCCTCACGGGTGGTCAGGCGCTCGTCCCACAGGAGGATGGGCAGGCCGGTCAATTCACCGAGATCCGCGGCGAACAACTGAGTTTTGGCGGCTTGCGGGCTGGGCTCGCCGGTGAGATGGAGAGGATTCCCCACCACGATGCCCGCGACGGCAAACCGCCGTGCCAGTCGCGCGAGGGAGCGCAGGTCGTCCCGGGAAGTACCGCTGCCGCCGCGTTTTCGCTCGAGAGTGAGCACGGGCTGGGCGATTAGCCCCAACTCATCGGAGACGGCTACCCCGATGCGGCGATTGCCCACGTCGAGACCCAGATAGCGAGGATGGGGGCCGGTATCCAGTTTTCTGCTCCTGTTTTGGGTTCAGGCTTCGGGTGCTGGTTTCAAGCTTAAAGCTCCGCAGTACCGGAGTAGTACCGCGCACCGCTTGCATGCACCCGATACAATCAAAATAGAGAGTCCTGCGAGGGATTCTACGCGTCTTAAGTTCATGAAGGGTCAACAGAAACGGGATGGTAAGACGCAGTTTGAAAGGCAGAAAGAAGAAGCGATCCGGCGGAGCGGGCGTGCTGCTGGGGATATTTCTGCTTGCGCTTCTGGCGACCGCAGGGGTGGGGTGGCTGGTTCTGGCGCCTTTCGGACCGGAAACTGAGACCTTTGTTGAAGTGGCCCCGGGCTCTTCTACGACGCTGATTGGGCGGCAATTGGAAGCGGCCGGAGTGGTGCGAAGTCAATTTGGCTTCGATCTGCTTCGGATCTGGAAGCGAGGAACGCTCCGCGCAGGCGAATACCGGTTCGATCATCCGGCGTCCGCAACCGAGGTTTATGCGCGCATTGCGCGCGGGGACGTATTTACCAAGACGCTGACAATTCCCGAGGGCTCAAACATTTTCGATATTGCGGCACGCGTCGAGGAAGCTGGGTTCGGCACGCGCCAGGATTTTCTGGATGCCGCAGTGGAACGAACGGGGTTGGTGGCCGACTTGGATCCTGGGGCAAAGAGTTTGGAGGGCTACCTGTTTCCAGATACGTATCGCTTGGCCCGCAAGACAACTCCGGCGCAGATTGCCGGTGCGATGGTGCGGCGATTTCGAACGGTCGCGGGTCAACTGGGATTGAAGAAGAACGTCCACGAAGTGGTGACCGTTGCTTCGCTTGTGGAACGGGAGACGGCCGTGGACGCCGAGCGGCCCCTGGTGGCCAGCGTGCTGATGAACAGGCTGGGGAAGAACATGCCTCTGATGACCGACCCGGCTGTGATCTACGGACTGGAGCTCGAAGGCCGGTGGCGAGGCGTACTCGGAAAGAGCGATCTTGCCGGCGATACGGCTTACAACACGTATTTGCGCGGTGGACTGCCGCCCGGTCCTGTGGCGAACCCCGGAGCCCGGTCGCTGGATGCAGCCATGAAGCCCGCGCAGACGGATTATTTCTACTTTGTGGCCGCGGGGGCCGATGCGCAGGGACGGTCGCTGTTTTCGAACACCCTGGATGAGCACAACAAGCAAGTGGCCGAGTACCGGCATGCTCTGAAGAAGGCAGAGAAACGATGAGTGCGGTTGGAAGGGCAACTGGGAGGAACGTCATGAGGGCAATTTGCCGGCTGGCTTCCATTACCGCATTGGCGCCTTCGCTGCTGCTCTCCGGCTGCTTCCTGTTTTTCACGACGCGCAGGCTGCCAGTGCCCATGGCGCCGGCGGTGGTACAGACGGTAACGCCGGATCAGCTTGTGGCGCACCTGAATGAACGTTGGACCGCACTCGATACGATGACCGCCAAGGTGGAGATGCTGAGCAGCGTTCTGAAGACGAAAGAAGGCTTGGCAAAGGACTACACGCGGGTCGGCGGCATCATTGTGATGCGCAAGCCGGCGATGCTCAGGGTGCTGGGGCGCGCTCCGGTGATCGGGTTGGAGCTGTTCGATATGGCCAGCGACGGCAAGACCTTCACCTTGTACATTCCTTCGAAGAACATTGCTTACAAGGGCTCAACCGCGGCAAGCAAGAAATCGGCTAATCAGTACGAGAACCTGCGGCCTGGGTTCTTTCTGGATGCGCTGGTCGTGCGCGGGTTGGATCCGGACGAATTCTATTCGGTGACTTCGGATTCAGAGACAATCGAAGACACGGCCAAGAAGCACCTCTACTTTGTGCCGGAATATATCCTGAGCGTTACGCGGCATATAGCCGGCAGCCACAGGGACCAGCCAGTGCGCGTCATCACCTTTCATCGTGAGGATCTTCTTCCGTACGAACAGGACCTTTACGACGGCGAGGGCAACCTTGAAACACATGTCATCTATAGCGACTACAAGGATTTCGGCTCCGGGCTCTATCCATCGACGGTCACAATCAAACGGCCTCTTGAGGACTCGCAGATTGTGATGCTGGTTGAGAAGGTGGCGGAAAATGTGGCTGTGCCCGCGGACGAATTTGAGGTGCATGTGCCGCCTGATGCACAGATCAAGAGCTTGGAATAGCGCGGCTGAGGCAGGCGGCAACTGCCGGCAAATCTCACATACTGCGCACTTATACCCATCGTCAAAGATTCTATTGCGGCGGGGGATTACGGGGAACGCTGGGCGCTCCTCCCTGCGGCATGACCATCACGTTGACCGCGGTTGCGGTAAAGGCTCCATCCTTGAGGGCGCCCTCGGCGCGGACCATGTCGCCTACCTGGATATCGGCCAGGGTGATCGGTTCGCGGCGTTTGCGGAAGGTGGTGTTTTCGTCGGCGACGAAGGCACGGGGCAGGTTATCTATGGAGCCCGCGATGGTGACTTTAACCCCGTCGATGGCTGTGACCTTGCCCATCACCCAGGTTTTTCCGTAATTGGCGCGCATTTCTTCCATTTGCTTTGCGCGCTCGGGATCAAGCTGGACAATGGCAACTGCTCCTACAGATTTGCCCGAGGTATCGACTTCGCCCATGGCGCCAACGGCATCGCCCACCTTGATATCGGTAGGTTTGATCTGCTCCGGCGGGTTGCCACCGCGGCCCATACCACCCCCGCCCTCCGTCCCCATGCTGCCGCCACCGCCCATGCGCTGAGAGCCGCCTCTTCCCTGCCCACCGCCGCGCATGCCGGCCGGCTGCTTGAAGAAGCGGGTGTTGGCGCTGAAATGGATGGTGTAAATTTCGCCATTTTCGGACTTAACGGTGTAGTGGTCGGCGGCAACTTCAGTCACAGTGCCCATGATTCCGCTGCTGCCGGCTATGCCCATACCCAGGCCGCCGCCAAAGCCGCCCCGTCCGTTACGCTGGCCGTAACCGCCGGCCCCGGCGCCATTGCCGCTGTCCTGCGCGGGGGCAGAAGTGGCGTTCGCATACTGAACACCGGTAAAGCCAAGTGCAAGCGAGAAGACGATGATCGGCAACAGACGGGATTTCATGAACACTCCTGGAACCGTGGTTGAATGCCCTGTTCCCATAGACGCGAAAAATGCGCTTCGAGACGACCGCGAGCCGTTCAAGGGGCTCTCCGCGCTACTGAGGGGCGCTTTGGGCGGCGATCAACTGCTGGAAGGCTGGGAGTTCGCGGAGGCTGGCAAAGCTGTTGTCGCCGGCGATTTTTTGGGGATTGGTATAGCCCTCGTTAAGAGCCAGGCGGAGGTTCTGAATGGCGCACTCGGAATTTCCAGCGCTGACACAGCCCCTGGCCATGTAATAGTGCATGGCGCCACGGTCCTGCGTTGAGGCCGGATTCTGTACGCTGGCGCCGGTATGCGTCTCGAAGATTTGCGGGTCGGCCTTGAGCGCGGACTGATACGCCTCCCAGCCCTTCTTGTATCTGTGCTGTGCGAGCTGATTGGAGCCGAAGTTTCTGAGGATCAGCGCGGCGTGGGGATCGATTTTAAGAGCTTTGCGGTAGTAACGCTCGCCCGTCCCGTATTGCTTCAGGGAGTCGTAAACGGTTCCCAGGTTGTTGAGAACCTTTGCGTTGTGTGGATCGAGTTTGAGCGAGGCGTTATAGCAGCGGGTGGCGTCCTTCAGGTTGAACATCATTTGGTAGGCGATGCCCATCTTGTTCCAGAGGCCTGCAGTGGGGTCCTTTTCCTTTGCGTAGGCGGCGATAGCGGCCTGGTAACGCTGATGGCCCGTGAGCGAATCGCCGAGTTGTTCGGGTGTGAGCGGGTTGATGGGTGTGGGCGGGTTGACGGGCATGGCCGAGAAGGGCTGGGGGGTCGCGGGCGGCAGAGCTTGATTCTGGGTTGCGGGCTCGGACGGCGCCGAAGCAGGAGCCTGGGCTGCGGGCTGGGCCTCGGGCTGAACTGGACTCGGGGCAGAAGGCGTGGGGGCTGCGGCCGACTGAGCAGGCAAAGCGTGGGGCGAGGCCATGAGGACTGCAAGCATGGCCATGGCGGGCAGCGAAAGACGTTTATCGAATCTGGACATATTCCCTCCCGGCGAACTCCCTTTAAAAAAGGGAATTCAAGGGCGAGCGGCCGGTCGCAACCGTCCATTGGCATTAGACCACCAATTTGAGTTGGGGGCGAGCGGCTGGTTTCTGGCTGCCGGCAAAATCAGGGCAACGAACGCATCCTTAATGGTCCGTTGCAGGCTCATCCATGGAGTGTCAGTGGGCGAGACCAAAGCACTTATCCAGCTTCAGTTTGGGCTTCCGGTTGGATTGCTGGTACTACAGTTGTAGATCGGTGATTTCGGAGGGAACAGGGGGTTTCACAGGCTGCGGAAAAACTCTACCGGAGCTGGGATAAGTGTCAGGGCACGACTTCAGTCGTGCCAAATGCAGCAAAAACAGCGTGGCCTTTAGGCCCGGGCCGTCGATCCTTTTCTGCAATAAAAGGCAAGTATAACCGTAGGACGAGAGCAAAACCGGGGAAGCTGTCTCCCGCCGGATTTTGTGCGCGGTCGCCGCTCCGTGAGGGTCGCGCCAGATTGAGTGAGGTCGGATTGGGATACGTCATCCCTGGTTTTGCTATAAACCTTCAACTCACGATGCAGCTCAGCTCGCTACCCGTCTGCCCCCCTGCGTCTTGCCTTGCTGTGTCTTTATCGACACGTGAACCAAACTCAGCGCTGCCGGCGTCACGCCCGGTATCCTGCTGGCCTGCCCGATCGTAATCGGCCGAACCCGCTCCAGCGTCTCCCGCATCTCCCGCGAAAGCCCGCTGATGGCCCCGTACTCGATCCACTCCGGAATCGCAACCGCCTCGGCAGCCTTCAACTTCGCAATCGATTTCTTCTGCTGCTCCAGATAGCCGGCAAACTTGATCTCCGTCTCCACGGCCCGCACTTCGTTCCGCAGCACCGCCCTCCCAACAGGATCGTCCTGGCCGGATTTCCCCTCCAGCGCGGCAGCCATCTCCTTCAGCAGCGGATCTTCCGCCATCGCATCGTGCATTGCCCGCAGCACTGGCTCGATGGTAACTTCGGGCCGCTTGAGCAGTTGCGCCCATGTCAGCCCTGCGGTCGTCGTCAATCCGGCAAATCCCGCTGCTGCCAGCCGCTCCGTGTCCGCTTTTCCCGTGACCAGCAGCCGCCCGAGCGCCGCCATCCGTTCCTGTTTCTGTTCGTACTCCGCCCAGGCCTCGTCGCCAATCAGCCCCAGCTTCCGCCCATACGGAGTCAGCCGCCGATCGGCGTTGTCGATGCGCAAGTGCAAGCGAAACTCCGCCCGCGACGTGAACATGCGATAAGGCTCGTTCGTCCCCTTCGAAATCAAATCGTCGATCAGGATGCCCGTGTAGCCTTCGCTCCGGTCCATGGTGAACGGCGCCTCGCCTTTCAGCCACAGCGCCGCATTGATCCCCGCCATAATGCCTTGGCAGGCCGCCTCTTCGTAGCCGCTGGTTCCATTGATCTGCCCCGCAAGATAAAGCCCTTCAAAGGCCTTCACGCGCAAGGTCCGGTCCAGCTCGGTCGCGTCTACACTGTCGTATTCAATGGCATAGCCCGGCCGCAGCATCTCCGCCTCGTCGAGACCGGGAATCGAGCGCACAATCTGCCACTGCACCTCCATCGGCAGCGAGGTGGACATCCCGTTCACATAAACCTCNNACGATCTTGTCTTCGATCGACGGGCAATAGCGCGGCCCGATCCCTTCGATCCGTCCCGAATACATCGCCGACCGGTGCACATTTTCGCGAATGATCCGCAGCGTCTCCGGAGTGGTGAACGCAATGTGGCAGCTCACCTGCGGCTGCACAATCTTCTTCGTCCTGAAGCTGAACGGCGTCGGATCCGCGTCGCCCGGCTGCTCTTCAAACGTCTCCCACTTGATCGTCCGTCCATCCAGCCGCGGCGGCGTCCCGGTCTTGAGCCGGCACGTCCGCAGCCCCAGCGCGCGCAGCGCCTCGCCCAGCAGCACACTCGCCGGCTCCCCGCTTCGTCCCGCCGGATAACGCTCTTCTCCGCAATGAATAAGCCCATTCAGAAACGTGCCGGTAGTAATAATGGTGGCCCCAGCCAACAGCCTGCGCCCGTCGCGCAGCTTCAACCCCAGCACCCGTCGCCGTGGACGAACCGGCCGCGGAAGCTCTGCGGTCCCGCCAAGCAACTCAACTCCAGCGTCCGTATCCTGATCCCTGTCTTCCACCACCAGATCGACGACTTCCGCCTGCCGAATATGCAATCCCGGTTGCGACTCCAGTACCTCGCGCATCTTCACGCGGTAGAGCTGCTTATCGCATTGCGCCCGCGGACTCCAAACCGCCGGCCCCCGCGAAGTATTCAGCAGCCGGAACTGGATCCCAACCGCATCGGCCACCTCGCCCATGATGCCGCCCAGTGCATCCACCTCGCGCACCAGGTGCCCCTTGGCCACGCCGCCCACCGCCGGATTGCAGCTCATCTGCGCAATCAGATCCATGTTCATGGTGATCAGCGCAGTCTTCAGCCCCATCCGCGCCGCCGCCATCGCCGCCTCGCAGCCCGCGTGCCCCGCTCCCACCACCACCACATCGTATTGTTCGGTAAATGCCATCCAACTCTATTCTACGGATTCTCGCGGCCCGGCAAAGCTGCTGCCGTCCCGAGAAAGTGATCGGAATGAGTGGATCGGTGGCACAGCGTTACGCCGCGCGCAGCTCCAATATGATCGCCGCCCCGCGCGGTTCCAGGTTCACCGCTGAAACCCGCCCATTGTGGTCGCGGAGAATCGTGGCGCACAGGCTCAGGCCAAGCCCCGCTGTTTCTCCGCCCGCCTGCGCATGCACGAAGGGGTCGAAAGCGCGCTCCGGATTGAGGAACCCCGGTCCCGAGTGAGCCACCAGAATCTGCACCAGGCTACCCTCGCAAGTTGCCTCCAGGCGAATGGTCTTCGGCCCTTCCCCGCCAGAAGCCCGACTCTGGCTTTCCACTGCCGTAATGGAATACTGCAGACAGTGCAGCACAGCCTGGCGTAACTGCTGAGCAATGCACAACACCCTGGGCAGAGCTGGAGCAATGTTCAGGCGGAACTCGATGGAGCGCTCGAGAAAGTCCGATCGGTGCAGCTGCTCCATGTCCGCCAGCATCTCGGCCACGGAGACCGCGGCAAGCTGATCGCTTTGCGTCCGCGAAATGCGTAACAGGCTTTCCAGCGTAGACCTCATGCGACGGGCCTCGGTCAGTATTGACTGCACTCCCTTGCGTCCGTGAGTGTCGAGAGACGCGGTCTCTTCAAGCAGCGAAGCATAGCCAAGAATCACCGTCAGCGGATTGTTCAAATGATGGGTTACGTTGGCGGCCAACTGCCCCAGTCCGGCAAACTTCTCCGAATCGATGAGCTTTTCAAACAGCATGGTCTGGCTGCGCGTGGCTTGCAGTTTTGCTGTCAGCATCTCGATAGGGAGCAGGTCGTCGGCGCGCAGAGGGTCCACGGTCAGAGCCCGCGATTCGCCATGCGTTGGGCGCATTCCGGCCAGCAACAGGGCCCCCTCCGTCCCCGCGCGGCCGGCCATAGGCACGGCAAGAGCCCTGGTGAACCGCAGATGTTTCAGGTCGTCGCCGGGAATCAGCCAGGGCATCAAGTCCACATTCAGTGTCTGGCTTTGTTCCACAGCCGCCGGTGCCGAACCGGGCAGCAGAAAATGCGCTGCCGGAATCCGCGTGGCCAACTGCCCTAGCGCGGCAACAGTCGCCTCATCCATGCCCGCCGCGCCAGCCAGCCTGAATCCACCCGCGCCCTTCAGCAGCAGCGCGGCCTGCGAGAAACGGCTGTGCGTTATCACGGTCTGGCAGATTTCCGGCCCCTGATGGTCGAAATCTTCCACGCGGCGCCGGGCCAGTACCAGGCTGGCATAGGCTTCCAACTCCCGTCGCGCACGGCGTTCGCGCTCCTGCGCGGCCTTGTTCAGGTCCAGTTCGTCCTCCAGCGTTAGCAGAATCATGCCCATCGCCGCCACCACCTTGCCCATCACGACGATGTGAATCACCGTCAGGTCCAAAGCCGGGTTGTTGCCAATCGAGGGAAGTATCTCCAGGGAGGTGAGCGACCACGCCGTAAAGCCCGTCACGCTCAAAACCACGCCCGGAGAGAGACGCGGAAAAACAAAGACCAGCAGCAATACTGTCATCAGCAGGTTGGCGCTCTGTGCAAAGGTCAGTGCCCAGGCAACTCCCGCTGTAAAGCATACCCACAGAGTCAGGCTGCCCATGATGGCGCAGGATGAAACTCCGATCCAAACCGGCAAGGAACGCTTCACCGCACCCCAGACCAGGGCGATCAGAAAGGAGATTGCGCCCAGGGCGGGAAAGATCCACAGCCGCGGACCGCTCGGCGATATCCCGCCGAACACCCCGTAGAAAAGAAGGGACGCGATCACCAGCGGAATTGTGTACGGAACGACGTAAAGCACGCGATATCGCCCTACGCAAAACCACACTGGCGTCAGTGAAGCAAGAAAAAGGGCTGAACCGATCAGCATCGACGTCTGCCCGGCTGCCACCATCCAGAGATGCGTCTCGGCGGGCACATTCCACGGCCAGTTAATGTAGTGCAGGGTCATGGCAACCAGCGCGACTGCAAAGCCCAGAAACCACAACAGCGTTCGCGTGTCGCGGAAACGATAATATAGATACCCGAAGGCGGGCAGAAGGAGGGCGCTGAGCACCAGCGCGGGGGCATGGTAATAATCGGGCATGAATGCCTGAATCTCCTTCCGCCCCCATCGTCTGGAGCGGCAAGATGGCTTGACTCTTTCAGGCGGAGGTCCGTTATGATTCTCGGGAACGGCATGCGTCCGCCTGCCGCATGCTCGTCGGCCGCGCTGTAGCCCGAATTCCCGACCCTCCATTTTGTGATCTCTCGGAGGCCATGTACATGCGTCTAAAGTTGCAGCGGGGCCCAGCGCCTGGGGCATCGTCTCTTTGCCCCGCGTTCACGCAAGCGAACCCCAGGCGTACTCCAACCGAATTTTAGGAGGAACGTGACCAGTTTGAGAAGTTATTGGTGGCTGATTTTGTTGGGCTGCGGAGCTTGCAGTCTGCCCTTGGCTGCGCAGAACACTGACAGCTTCACGCCCATGGCGCTCGATGACGGCTTCGGGCACATGGATATCTCCGCGCCGGCCGTTCCGCCCGAGCAGATTATCAAGCAGTTTGCGGCCAAGGAAAGCGAGTTTCAGGACGCCCTCAATCACTACACCTATCGCCGTTTCGCCCGCGTGCAGACCCTTGACGATGACAACAAAGTCGACGGCGAATGGTACGAGGTGGACGACGTCATCTTCGACCCCACCGGCCGCCGCACAGAAAAAGTGGTCTTCGCGCCAGGAAGCACGTTGCAGCGGGTGATGATGTCGCCCTCCGATCTGCAGGACATCTCCCACGGCTATCCCTTCGTTCTCACCACCGAAGATATCGCCCAGTACGACGTAAAGTACGTGGGCAGGCAAAAGGTGGACGAAGTGGATTGCTACGTCTTCTCGGTGAGTCCCAAACTCATCGAAAAGAAGAAGCGTTATTTCGACGGCCGCATCTGGGTCGACTCGACCGACCTGCAAATTGTCGTCACCAACGGCCGCATGGTCCCCGACGACACCCGCAAGGGCAGCGAGGACCTGCACCCGCCCTTCATGACCTGGCGACAGCAGGTGGACGGACACTACTGGTTCCCCGTTTACACCAAAGGCGAAGGCATCCTGCACTTTTCCGGCGGAAGCGGCTACATGGCCCAGGACGTGCACATCCGCGACACCGTCAAGTACACCGACTACAAGCGCTTCGGCTCTACAAGCACCATCATCTACAACGGCCAAACCGTCCCTGGCAGCAACCAGCAACCCACCACGCCTCCAAAAAAGTAGCCCAGGAGAGTAGCCCCCAAAAAATAGCTCGTTAGACTAAGAAACATGAAGCTTTTCGCAACCATCGCTCTCGCAGCGCCCCTCGTCACGTCGAACCCTCTGAGAGGCGAATAATGGCAACTTCCAGGCTGCTTGCGCCCAGCTCCAGTCGTTCCAGATTTAAAACCGTTCTCTGGATCTTGCTTGGCCTTACTGCGCTCTTTGTCTTCATCACGTCAGAAGTTCTTCTCGTTACCGATTACCCCATGTACCATGCCTACCGTTTGCAGGTCATCGCCGACCGGTATCTCCTCATCCCCCATACGCTCTGCGGCGTCATCGCTCTCTTGGCCGGCCCTATGCAGTTCTCGTCGCGCCTTCGCCTCCGTCACCTGAAATTCCATCGCGTCCTCGGCCGCATCTACGTGATCTCCGTCTTTATCGGCGCCGCAACCGGAGTCGCCCTCGCCACCGGCCGGCCGGGCTTCCCCGGAACCTCCATGCAGGCCGCAGCCTGGATCGTCTGTACCACCGCCGCCTTCATCACCGCGCGTAACCGCCAAATCGTCCAACATCGCCAGTGGATGATCCGCTCCTACGCCGTCACCTTTACCTTCGTCTCCAGCCGTGTGCTCAACCTCTGGCCCCGTTACTGGAGCCACCTCGGCGACACCCTTGCCGCCGTCGGTGTTATCGCTTTCACTCTTGCCTCGCTGCTTATCGTAGACCTCAGCCTCAACTGGCGCGAGCTCACCACTCGTCGCGACTGATGGCCGGCACCAACACCCGCCTCAGCGCCCGTATTATTTCCAGCGCCCCACACACAACCGTCCCGGCCGCCAACGCTCCACCGTCACCGCCTCCCGCGGAACCTCAGCCGCCGTCAGCAACCGCTCCCAGTCCGCCTCCCGAAAGGCCCGCCGGAAGGACACTGTCGCATCATGTCGTACAAACCGGTGCCACCTCACCATCCTCTCCACCCACCCAAACAGCCGGCAACTCCACTCCGACCGCTCCAGATCATTGATAAACCAACCCACCTGCGCAGTCGCTTCCATCCACCGCAGCAGCGCGACGATCTCCTCATCCTCCAGATGATGTGCCATCAGCGAACTCACGACGATATCCACCGGCTTCTCCGGCCGATACACCAGAGCATTGCCGGTCACCCACGCGATTCCGTGCTCCTTCGGCGTAAACTCCGCTGCCGCGCGCGCCGCATAAGGATTCAAGTCGATCCCCGTTAACTCGACACCCATGCCGCGCCTCCGGGCCCAGCCTGCAATCTGCCGCAGCAGGTCGCCGCCGCCACAGCCCACATCGACGATGTGCACCGGATCGCCCAATCCAAGATCACGCAATGCAGGTGGTAGCCGCTTCAGCCAAGCCAGCGTCGGTCGATATCCCAGCAGCCAGCGGTTGATCTGCTCCAGGCTGCGCAGGCAGCCACGGAAATCCTCATAGCTGCACTCGCCATCCATCAGCTCCGGAAGATCGCGCGGAGAGGCTCGCATTCTGAATTGGATCTCCGCACTAGACCCCATGGAAGCGGACTGTCTCCGCGATGCGGTTCAGGTAATCCGTGGTCACTCGCAATAGGTCCTCTGCCCGGATTATAGGGTTAGACGTCGCATGAGTAACTTGGTGCTGGCGGCTTGGAAATGCTGCCACCCAGCGCAAACCTGTGTTGCGACCGGGGCTGACCTGTGGCACTTAAATCCTGCCACCGAGCGCAGTGAGATCCTATTGCTTCAAGTCTGTTTACTACTGAGGAACTGACGAGTAGGCGACGACTCGACCGCAATCCACCGGGAGCCCGCCGATATTGAAAACCTGCGCTATGATGGAGCAAACCTAAAAGTTCGATTGGATGGAACCGAATGGATTTTACGCACTCCATGGTTTGCAGTTTGCTAGGAGCTGCCCAGGCACTCGCCATCTTCTTTCTCCTCCGCGCAAAACGCAGAGCATGGATTCCGCCTCTTGCTTGGTGGCTCTTTCTGGCCCTGGGAGTTGTTGTTTGGTTCTATGGAAGGTCACACTCGACAGTACCATCGTTCTCGCACCGGATTACGGCGGTGGGCAAGGCTTATGACCACGTGGACCGGGAAATTCATACCGGCTACCATCGCGAAACTGTATACGGCTTTCGTTTTGTGCCTGATGGAGGAAACCCCATCAACATTGAAACTCAAATCATCCTTCCAAATTGGAACACTCCCGCAATTTTCGACGGACAATCCTTCCGCGTTGTGTATCTCGACGATGATCAAAGGGTCTTCAAAAACGAAGCGATTGACATTGAAATCCTATCGGGCAAGAATGCGGGTTTTCATGACTCTTACGATGCACGGCCAGTTGGGAATTGGCTGGGAATTCCAATTGGCGCTGCGTTGGCTTGCTTTGGATTCGTCGGTCTCAGATACATGAAGGATGATGCTGAGTCCGCGGCTTCATCCGATAACGATGATGCTTCCTAGACCTGAAAAACTCAGGTTGGCGGGTGGCCCACCTCCCCACACAAAAATCTGGGTGCCCCAGGTCCCTCGCTTTTGGGGACCTGGGACAGCACGAACCCCAACCGGACCACTCCCGAATTTCTGGCGCTCCGGTCGGATCACCGCCAAACAGGAAGTAGCCCCATTTTCGGCCCTACCGCGGTTGGGGAAGACGACCACGCGCACAGTCCCCGGAATGCAATGGATAGTACGAGCTAATCCTCATGCCGAGCAAGTATGGAAACAGGCGGAAACGCGCCAGGTTTACCTCAGGCGGCGAACGCCGGGAACGCGCCCGAATGCCTTGTCAAAGGTAATGACCTCACTGGCTCCAGACTCGAAGGCAACCTCTCGAATCAGGTGATCGGCGAATCCAACCGCGCCTTTGCGGCAGGCTTCCAAGACTCTCCAAGCCAGGGCCGGCGACTCGACGGCCACACCCCGCGTCTGGAGCAGGCCCTCGATTGTGCTCAGAACCCTTTTTCTGTCCCATCTGCCGCGAAGCACCCACGACAGTTCGGCCAGAACAAGGAGCGGAACGAATACACCGCCCGCGGAACGGGATGCTGCAAGGGCAGAACGGGATTTCCCGGCTTGGACGGGATCGTCGTTAAGGTAGGCACGAGCCCATACGTTGGTATCGGCGGCAATCACTTCCATTGCCTCCTGGCCTTCGCCGCGTCCATTTCCTCGAAGGTCATGACACCGCCTGCTTGAGGGCCCGAGTCCGCCATTCTCCAGAGGTCTTCGAGTTCGTACAGCACAGGCTCGACCCTGACGGCGCCACGGGCGGGAATACTGAAGCGGATACGGCTGCCTCTTTGGATTCCAAGGCGCTTCCGCAATTCCTTGGGCAAGGTTACCTGCCCTTTGGAGGTGACAGTCGCTTCCACGGCAGTAGCAGTCATTTCAGTGGTTGACTTCATAATTCACCTTCCTTACATTATGGGCTTTATTGCCTTACTTCTCAAGTAGGCTAGAGCGGTTTCGCTTTCACTGCAGACCGGCTTTGAAAGGGCACGGCTTTAGCCGTGCCGCAAAACGCCAATAAAATTAATGGGCTTTAGCCCCTGACGGAAAGCCCATTGGTCTACACTATTTCCGAATCTGCTCTAGGCGTCCGATTTGTAAGGTTCCGGGTGGTTAACAATCTTGCCGGTGCGAAAGAACTGGTGCGAAAGATCGGGTACAGCAGGCTGAGGCTCACCATCTTCGCCAGCGCTCCGTCAAACCATTGCGACAGTCCTGCGAGTTTCAAACTGCACCACCACCCAACTGCAGCATTGCTCATGCAATACCCATTGGAGCGGTATCATTTCAGTATCGGATCCGAACAAGGAGATTCCAGTTACAACGTCCAATCTGAATCAGATTCCTTTGCAAGACGAAGTACTCATCCTCGGTGGTGGAGTGGCAGGCTGTGCCGCTTCTATCGCGCTCGCCCGCAAGGGACGGCGCGTCACGCTGATCGAACGCGAGCCCACCCCGCGCCATAAGGTCTGCGGAGAGTTCCTAAGCGGTGAGGCCCTTGAGGACCTTCATGCGCTTGGCATCGACGTGGCATCGCTTGGCGCCGTGCCCATCGATTGCGTTCGCCTGGCCGCTGCCAGGCGCGCCGCGGAGGCTCCCTTGCCTTTTCCCGCAGCCTCGCTCACCCGCAAGGCGCTAGATACGGCGCTCATCGCCGAGGCCATCGCCGCAGGGGTCCGCGTAGAGCGCGGCCGCAGTGTGCAGGCGCTCGGTCGTACGGCAAGCGGCATGTGGAAGGCTACGCTCAATGACGGCGCCACCTTTGAAGCTCCAACGGTCTTTCTCGCCACAGGCAAGCAAGATCTTCGCGGCTACACTCGCCCGGAGGACCCGCAGCGATGGGTGGCCTTCAAGATGTATTTTCGCTTGGGCTCAGCTCAGGCTGCGGAGCTTGCGCGCGCCTCTGAGTTGATGCTCTATCCAGGAGGCTATGGTGGTATCCAGCCGGTTGAAGGCGGCATCGCAAACCTCTGCTGCGTGGTGCAACAACGGTATCTCGCACACGTGGGTCATCGCTGGGAAAGCTTCCTCGCGAAGATGCAGCAGGACTGTCCACACCTCGCGATGAGGCTTGCCGGTGCGGAGCCGTTGCTCGCCAAGCCGATCGCCATCACTCATATCCCGTACGGTTACATCCGCCCCACAACGGAGAATGGGCTCTATTGCATTGGCGATCAGGCAGCTGTCATCCCCTCGTTCACCGGCGATGGCATTTCGATCGCGCTGCATACGGCACGTTGTGCCGTCGCCGCCTACGTTGCAGCAGAGCCGGCACCGGTCTTTCAGGCGAAGCTGCGGTCCGCACTGCTGACGCAGATGCGCCTTGCCGAGTTCGCCGCCGACGGCTTGAACAACTCCCTCGCACGCGCTGTATTACCGTTCTGCCTCAGGGTCTGGCCCGGCGTGATGCGCGTGACGGCAAAGCTCACACGTGTCGCCCATCGCGCCGCTGTTGCTCCCATGCAGTCGCCAGCTGCAATCTAGCCACTCTAAGAAACAACTCTCAGTAGTTCAGACGCCATTAGGGAGATGCAATGAAATCCTTCGCAGTCTTCGCCCTCGCTGCCGTACTCGCTCCAGCCGCACTTGCCCAGCATCAAACCTTCGTCGTCAATCCCGATGCCAGCGAGGTCAAGATAACGCTCAAAACAACCCACGAGCTCGTCAACGGCAGCTTTCACGTCCAATCCGGATCGATTGAGTTTGACCGCGGCACGCCTAAGATGCTGGGTTCGGTGGTCGTCCTCGCCGGCAGCGGCAAGACCGGCAATGACAGTCGCGACAAAAAGATGAACAAGGACATCCTTAAGGTCGAACAGTACGCAACTGTTTCCTTTGAGCCGAAGACCTATACCGGCGCCATAGCTCTTTCAGGCGACTCGACCATCCAGGTAACCGGTGTCTTCACGCTCCTCGGCACACCTCACGAAATCACCATCCCCATCCTTGTCCATCTTGAAGGCATAACCGCAACGGCCAAGGCTCATTTTGTCGTGCCGTACGTCCAATGGGGACTGAAGAATCCAAGCTTTATGATCTGGAAAGCGGACGACGATGTCGCGATCGACCTCTTTCTTGCTGGCCGGCTTTCAAAATAGAGAACCGCCTTCTTTACGCGCAACGATATCGCTCGTCAGCATGGGGGCTGACGCGTGTTGAGCTCCCGCTCCGAGAAGTCATTCTCGACGACTGCTCCCCACATGTTGGCATCGCGGAAGGTTTCATTGGGTACCCGTAATCGGTTCCCCAAGACCAAACCTCGGACAAACGCCACCGTGCGACTCCCGAAATCCCGTCCCTCTAACTCCTTTAAAAAACCACCACGCCCGCGCACATTTTGCGAAATGTACTTCCTTTCGCCCCATTTCAACTGATACATCAGTACTTTCTTGGGGTACCGTCACGATGTATCAGTACTTTTTAGCGAAGAGAACTCCGTAACCCAGGAATGTCGTCCCAACCGCCCACAAAAAAAAGGCCTTTTGCCGGCCCATAGCCATACATTTTCCCTCGAAGGCGATCCCTCCACCTCCCAAATCCCGCTCCCTTGATCTACCATGATCGCGGTCGACTGTGCACTGTCCACTGTCCACTGTCCACTGTCCACTGTTCACTGTTCACTAGTAAAACAGATACTTCCGCCACCGGTCGTCCCCTCGTCCCAGCATGCGCATGATCTGCCGGCTGGTGTGCAGAGAGAAGGGCCGCGGGTCGCGCAGCAGGATCATATCGTCGATCTCGTGCAGCATCCGGTTGCCTTTGCGGCGATTGCAGGCGTGGCAGCAGGCCACCAGATTTTCCCAGGTAGAGTTGCCTCCGCGCGAGCGGGGAATCACGTGGTCAAGCGTCAGTTCGCCGGGGGGAAGCGCCTCGCCGCAATACTGGCAGGTGTTGCGGTCGCGCAGCAGGATGTTCTTCCGCGAAAGCGCGCGCGTCTGGTGAGGAATGCGGCGATACTCGAGCAACCGGATGACGGAGGGCATGGCGATGCGGCTGCGCTGAGCATGAAGGGTAAGCCCATGCTCCTCCTCGGTGCGCGCAATGCCCTTGAGCACCAGCACCAGTGCCCGCCGGGCGCCGCAGATGTTGATGGGCTCATACGACGCATTGAGCACTAGAACCGGCATCTGCAAAAGGTGCGTGGTCTGAACCGTGTACTGGCCGGCTGTGTGCTCGCCTGTGAGCGCCGCAGCTCTGGCGATGGATTTTTGCTTGCGCGCATGAATCATTGCTTTTCCCAGCGACATCTCTTTTCCCCTCGTCAAAAAGATGGATGGTCTTGCGATGAAAACCTGCTTACTTCTGGTAGGTATGCCACCGGCGCATCGCCGGCCATTATCTCCACATCCTCCGCGTCCTCAAATGAAGCGCCCCGGCCAAATTCATGAACGCGCCGCGCCCTCGCCAGCGTCGCCACCCACACCGATGCCGCTCCGGCCTTCTTGAGCGCCTGTGCGGCGGCTCGTGCGGTTGCGCCCGTAGTCAAAATGTCGTCGATGATCAGCACATGCTTTCGCGCGACAGCGGCTGGATCGGAAACAGAAAACGCTCCACGCACATTCAAGCGCCGCATGCGAGGTGTGAGCCCAGCCTGGCTCTCAGTAGCGCGTAGCCGTATAAGCGTATTAGATGCCATTTTAAGTCGCCACTGGGGATGACTTTTCTTGAGAAATCCCAGCGCATGCCCCGCCAAAGCCCGCGCCTGGTTAAAACCGCGCTCACTGTACTTTGACTTGTGCAGCGGCACTGGAACCACCAGCATTTCGGCAGGCGTCTCGGCCGCCAGTTGCGCGATGGCCTCGGCCAGCATCCGGCCCAGCCCATGAGCTGCCGGGTACAGTCGGTCGTACTTAAGCGCATGGATTGCCGCCTTCATGCGGCCCTCGTAGGGTGCGAACGCAACGGCCCGCTCAAACGGGGGTGGGGCCAGACGGCAAACTCTGCATAACGCTGAACTTGCCGGCCCCATTCCCTTCTGCGCCGCATCGACCGTGTCGCCGCAGCGCGCACACACTGGGCCGCTCTGGACGGGAATCTCCATCCGGCATGCATCGCAAATTGGCACAGAGGAGATCTGCGGCAGAGGGGAGCCGCAGAGAGAACAGGAAGCGGGAAGCAGGGCGCAACTAACGGCGTCCAAGGGACTTCGAAGCACACGGGCCACAGCGCGCCAACGTGAAGTCTCCGATGGCGGAACGTCGAACGTCAGTGAACCGGAGTCCCTGCGGAAGACGCACCTCACTCGGGGCTGGAGCCAGACAGTGCACCCCGCCTTGCAGTTGAGTATAACCGGATGCGAGCAGGCACACCATTCGGTTTGATGAATTGATGCGCTTAAGCCGAGACACGCGTAGCAGCCTGCACTTGAGTGGAGTCGCTAACGCACACCAATCTGCGCCGGATGCAGTACAAATGGTGAAACAAGGCCGGCAAACTATAGTAAACCCGCTTCCAGGCGCGAAATCTCCTCTCTAAAGAAAGACCTGCGTCTGCAATCGGGAGTTTAGAAAACTCCGGCCATATAGACTTCAGCCGGTTGGGTCTTCTCCGACTTGGACCCGCACTCAGCCAACACCACTGGCGACAGCGTGATTACAGGGCAATGCGCATGGGCCAACACTTTGTACACCACGCCGTGGCGAGTGATGGCGGCGAAGGCAGATGCCCCTTGCGCTCCAAGCACGATCAGGTCGGCCTGCTGGGCCTTGCTCTGGTAGAGCAATTCCTCAGTCGGATCGCCGGGCACCACAATTGTCTGAATAGCGATCTTATGGTGAAGCTTGGGTGGAATCAGCATCAACAAATCTTTTTCGATCTCTTCCAAAGAGCGGCCGGCCATAATCTCCGCGCGCTCCTGGGGCCGGATTACATGCTGCAAGATGAGGCGGGCGTCTTGCTGGACCGCCATTTCGGCAGCAAAAGCGGCGACCACTCCGCTAGCCTCGGTAAGGCTTGCTGCGCAAAGAACGGTGCGGGTCGCGAAGTTGCGATAGCTGCCATCGACCACATCGGGGCCGACGATAAAGACCGGCACCTTGGAGGTTCGCAAGACGGCTTCGGCCACTGATCCTACCAGCAGCTTGCCAATTGGACCTGGAGAGTGCGTGCCCATGACGATGCGGTCGATTTCGCGTTCGCGCACGAAGGCAAGAATCTGGTCCGCGGCCAGTCCCGGCCGCACCACAACTTCGCATTGAATGCCCTCTTGACGGGCCTGCTGGGCCATCGGCTCCAGTTGTTGTTTCTCGGTGCGCGCGGCTGCGGCGTAGTCGTAGTAGCGGATGCCCGATGTTTCCGATGCGGCTACCACTAGCGTGTCATAGGCATGAAAGAGAATGAGGTTAGCACCAAACTCCCTGGCCTGCGCCAGCGCAAACGCGAAGGCCTTCTGGTTGGCGGGAATCTCGGAGGCAAAGAGGATGGTGGAGGGTTTGCTCCAACCTGGTTTCATGACGGTCGCCATGGGAACCTCCCGGAGGTGCGATGACAATGTTGCAAACAACACACCTAGCTTGCAGTGCCCGGCCGCACATTAGGTTGTGACTTGATTCACTCTATTGCGCACCGACGCCGCATCAGTTACATTACCGCTACTATAGTCCTGGATCTCAGCGGATTCGTAAACCATAAAGAAAATTATGATGCGTTTCCTTAATTTTGCCTTCTCAGTCAAGGCCGAGGCTCTCGACACCGCCTCCTGGCCCGCAAGGTAAAGTGATCTGAATCACAGCCCGACCCGCACAATAGCTGTTCTTCTAAATCCGAATCGTGGCGCCCTGAAGCGGCATTGATCGGTTTCGATCGGTTTTTCCGTACAGCGCTTTACCGGCGTTCTTCGGCAGCGTTCAGGTTTTCCTGAGAAAGCCAGACCCCTCCATCCCCGGCTAGAGGACCTGCTTTCCCTGTTCGGCCGCCTCGATTCCGCAGGAGGTCTCATGCAACCGATGCACAATATTCCCGCTCGTGGCGGGTTGAACTTCGACGAAACCCCTTTCCTTGCCATCTGGGAAGTCACACAATCTTGTGACCTGGCCTGCAAGCATTGCCGCGCCGCCGCCCAGCCCATCGCCCATCCCGACGAGCTCACCAACGCTGAAGGCAAGGCGCTAATCGACCAGATTGCGGAGATGCACATTCCCATCTTCGTTTTCACCGGCGGCGACCCCCTGAAGCGCAAAGACGTCTTCGAACTCATCCACTACGCTGCCGATAAGGGCGTGCAAGTCGCCCTTACGCCCAGCGCTACGCCGCTGCTTACACGTGAAGCCATCTTCAAATTGAAGGAAGCGGGCCTGGTTCGGCTCGGCATCTCGCTCGACGGCTCCACTCCTGAGATTCACGATGCCTTCCGCGGCCTTCCCGGCGCCTGGGCGCGCACCATCCAAGCCATCGAGTGGGCCAATGAGGCTGGAATTCCCATCCAAGTACATTCCACCATCAGCCGCCACAACGCTCACGATCTCGACAATCTCTGCAATCTCTTCGAGAAGCTCGCCATCGTCATGTGGAACGTCTTCTTTCTGGTCCCCGTGGGCCGCGGCCAGCTCGACGACCTGCTCTCGGGCGAGGAGTTCGAGCAGGTCTTCGGCAAAATTTACGAGCTGTCGCATCGGGTCAGCTTCCAGATCAAGACCACGGAGGCGATGCACTATCGCCGCTACCTGCTGCAGCACAATCTGGAAGAGCGCAAAATCGGCCACGGCCATCCAGGATCGACCGCGCACAAATACGAACCCGGCGCGCCAACAGCCGACGCTAAAACCCGCACCGCTAGCTGGGCCACCCGCCGCGTCAACGACGGCAAGGGCTTCATGTTTATTTCGCACATGGGCAACGTCTACCCGAGCGGCTTCTTGCCCATCCACGCCGGCAATGTGCGCGAAACACAGCTCGCCGATATCTACCGCAACGCACCCATTTTCAAATCCCTGCGCGATACCAGCAAGCTTGAAGGCAAGTGCGGCGCCTGCGAGTACAAGGAGATCTGCGGCGGTTCGCGTGCGCGGGCCTACGCTGTTACTGGCGATGCGTTGGCAGAGGAGCCTTGCTGCATCTACCAGCCCAAAAACTGGGATTCCGAGCTCGAACACAAGGCCGAAACTTTCCGCGAAGCGGCGCCTGCAGAAACGCTGGTGACGCTGTAGAGCGGATTCACCGGCCCGAGGCACTTACGCTAAAAGCGTTACCTAGGCAGTATCGACATATAGCCTCAGGTGCAACCAAGCGAATGCGAGAGCGACGAGGGCCTGGAAGCAGTTTTTCGATTTCTCGTAACGGGTGGCGAGTCTGCGAAAACATTTGAGTTTGCTGAAGCAACGTTCGATGCGATTGCGTTGTTTGTAGAGATCTTTGTCGTACTCGCGTTGACCTTGCGGTTTCGTTCGGGAGGGATCACGGCTTTGGCTCCCATGGCTTCAACGTGCTCCACGATGGCGCCGGCATCGTAGCCCTTGTCGGCCAGCACGGCGTCGGCCTTGTGCTGGCCCAGTAACTCGATAGCTTGGGTACGTTCATTCACTTGGCCACCGGTGATAAGAAAGTCCAGGGGCAAGCCCAATTCATTGGTGAGCAGACGAATCTTGGCCGTCAGACCTCCTCGGGAACGCCCCAAAGCCTTGTCGGCGCTCCTTTTTTGCGGCCCGTGGCCTCTTGCTGATGAGGCCGCACGATGGTCGAATCTAGCATCAGATACTGGTTCTTCTTATCGCTCACCAGTTCGTGAAAGACCCGCTCCCAGACGCCGGAGTTGGCCCAGCGCATGAAGCGCTTATGTACGCTTTTGTACTTGCCGTAACGCTCCGGAAGGTCAGCCCATCGCGCTCCCGAGCGCAATACCCACAGCACACCGTTCACAAAAAGCCGGTTGTCAGCGGCGGTACGGCCGACAGATTCCTTGCGCCCAGGAAGAAAATCCTTGATCTTCTCCCATTGCAAATCACTCAATTCATAACGGCTTGGCGACATACTTCCGTTTCAGCAACTAGAAACCAAGCTGCAAAGTGTATATGTCGATGCGGCCTAGTGTCCTGTCTTTAAAATAATTGTCATAAATAAGATGACCTGCTGCATCGGATAGAGTGGGAGGAAGTCCGATGCGGAAAGGTCGCCCACTCACTCCGTTGCTTCTCGCCGTTGGGGATCGCGCTCAGCTTGTT
>PLOG01000181.1 GCA_003142935.1 Acidobacteriaceae bacterium | reverse complement strand
CCGTAGATGTAACCGTCACGAACCATGGTCCTGAACGATTATACGGTGATCCGCCATCAGGCAGCCGCCAACCGTTTCAGTTATGTTTCAGTCCTCCACCGTCGTTCCCGACCCGCAGGACATGAAATTCCGCGTGCCCCATCTGGGAGCCGGGGTACCGGGGTGCCCTCTGGGCCGGGTCGGGGCGCCACGTCTTTGTTTTTGTGGCTAGGGTGCGGTTGCATGCATTTTGCGATTGTTATTTTTTTGTTGAACTTGGACTTTTTGTTTCGTTCTTGGATGTTATGCAGTTTGAAAGGTGCAGGCTTCGGCGCACACTCGAACCCTGCAACCTCGCCACGGGTCGGTTCCCCGCAGGGTTCGCCTTTCCAGACGCGTCGAACACGATCAGGCGTCGAGCGCAGCGCGCTCTTCATGGCCGCCTTCGGGGGCACACAGCCCCTTCGACCACACTATATGGGCCCACCGCACCGTAAATTGCCGGCAAAAACCCGCCGTCTCCGTGCTCTAAGCTATCGCCGGCGACCGCCGCTCAAGCGCGAAAATCAGGTCTTTCGCGTGCAGCTTAAGCTTCTTCAGGCGAACTTCCTCAAGCTGTTCGTCTTCGCTGAGATAGGGCTTTTGAAGCAACTCTTCCAACCGCTGAGCGTAGCGACGGTGTTCGGATTGCAGGCGATCGATCTCTTCGCTCAGCGTCGGATCCTGTACTTCGTCCATCAAGCACCTCCGATTGTTAAGGAACACTTACATATATCGCCTCTGACGCGCAACTCGCAAGCAGGAAAATAACTGAAAGTAACCTGATCCTGTGAATTCCTGCCCAAAACGGCACTATCCGTGACGGTTATCACGCCCAGTGCCCTCAATTGGCACACCCCGCCGCCCGCTCCCCACGTCCGGCCCCTGAAACCTCACTCCAGCTTCAGGCTCATCAGCACGGCATCCTCTTCCGGATCGGCATAGTAGCGCGGCCGCCGCCCGGTCTCGCTCCAGCCCAGGGAACGGTAGAAACCGAGCGCCCGCTGGTTCGATGAGCGCACTTCCAGAAGCACCTCGCGCACTCCCGCCACCCTTAGTTCCTCCGCCATCGCTAAAAGAAGTTTCCGGCCGATCCCCCGCCGCTGCTCCGCCGCCGAAACCGCGATCGACTCCAGCTCCGCCTCGGGTGAAAGCACACAAGCCGCGGCGAAGCCCTTGACCGTGCCTGTCATGGGATCTTCCGCGACCAAAGCAATTCTCTGTGGTGTTGCGCCCCGATCCAACGCCAGAACATAGGCATCTCTCTGCCAGCGCGGCGCGTCTTTGAGGCTCGCGGCCAGCGCAATTACCTGCTCCAGATCGGCCACGCGCATCCGCCGCATGAGCACATCCCTCATCCCCGTGACCGCCCCGCCGCCGCGGCCTCGCCAAAGATCTCCGCATCCGAGCGCCGCAAATAGTTCCCATCCAGCAGCGCCAGGTCCACGTTTCCGCCAGCCACCAGCCGCGCCTCGCCCAGCCGCAATGCATCCGCCGCCACCGGCGCATCGCACCGCACCAACTGCGTATCCGGCCACGCCGCCGCCAGCAGCGCTGCCGCCGCCTCATCGCACACCGCAACCCGCAACGGCGCTGGAACGATCTCCGCCAGCTCCCGCGCTCCGGCCAGCAACTCCCTGGGCTGCTTCCCCAGCTCTTCCACCCGCAAAAACACCTCGCTGCGATGCGCATCCAGCGCGCAAGACGGCACACACGCCTTGCGGCTCAGCGCCTGCAGCCGCGAAATCGCCACCACCCCCATCTGCGACCCCTCGGCCAGCCCCTTCACCGCGCTCAGACCCACCCGCACCCCGGTAAAACTCCCCGGCCCATTGACGGCCACAATCCCGCCCAGATCTTTGAGGCCCATGCCCGCATTCGCCAGCAGATCTCCCACCGCCGCCACCAGCGTAGCCGAGTAGCTGCGCCCCTCCAGCTCCGTCTGTCCCAGAATCTCCAGGTCCCGCCCGGCCAGCCGCCCCAGCGCCACTGAGCCCGTAGGCCCGCAAGTGTCAATCGCCAGCAGCAGCCGCCCCGGCTCCATCGGCGTTCCCGCCGCTAAAGAATTCGTTCCCATAACCCATTCAGCATGACACAGCCATCGCCTCCCGGCCCCCTTCAAAGCCCCGCCTGTTTCCGATAATCTGTAACAAGCGCCACTCCTTCCCGGCCCCCTGCATCACGCCGGCGCGCAAATCTACGGCATGGCCCAGATTCAGGCCCTTCTGTTGGCCTATGTCGATGTCATCTGGATGATGGTCTGGGTTACCGCGCTGCTGATCCCGCTCCCGTTCATCATGCGCCGCCCCAAAAAGCCAAGCCCCCCGTCTGCGGCGCACTGAGCGTTAGGTTACTTTTTCCCACGCCGGTGCTGGCGCACCAGTTCTGTCAGCGACATATCGGCCTCCTTGCGCACCGTCGATAGTGTGGCGTCGCCGCGCCAACCGGGTAAGAAGTCCTCGCCATACTCTTCCCGCAATGTACGAACGAGCGTGTCTCCCCTTTTCTCTTCGATCCGTCCATTCCGATCGCGATGACGGCTATCTAGCCCGGTGCTCCTTGTCCCTTCTACTCTCTTATCAAGTACCCCTGAACTTTTTGATCTACTCTCCAGATTACGTGTTGCATCCACCAGTCTCAGCTTCCGTCTTTGCTTGAATAAAGCCGTCATCCATTTCTCCGACCCATAAACGCCTTGGAGTAGAGACGGAACGTAGTGCGCAACATCGAGGAGCGGCCAGAGCAGGCCCAAACCGTCGCTCAAGACCTGTATCCGGTTCAGATCCTTCTCATGCGCTCCAGCGAGCCCCTGAATCAGCCGTCGTGGAAAACTACACGTTACGCCATTGTCGAGAACCAGACGCAACCTGTCCGTGGTCTTTGAATAAGTAGCTTTCACCACTTTCCGGGCATACTTCGCGTATTCGCGCGCACGCCCCAAAGCCACATCAATGTCCGCGCCCGTCACAGCAACCCGTGCGTGCTCAGGCATGCGCTTCCTCCCACAACTCCATCAGGTCGTCAAAGTGAGCATTGGCCACCTTGAGTATGTGCCGCCTATGATTCTTCTTCGCATCGCTGGGCTGAATGGCGTCCCATCGCTCCGCCAGGCGCGCCAGCCTATCTTTACCCAATTCCAGGATGACAAAAACTCCCTGATACCGGCCATGAACATGCGGAGGATCGTGATCGCCAGGGTACACACGGAATGTGACGCCGTCGAACTGGTACGATCCCACGCGACAAGAATACTCCGAAACGAAAACGCTCGCGATGTTTCCCTACACCGCCCCCAGCGCCTGCTCCAGATCCGCAATCAGATCTTCCTTATCCTCGATCCCGATCGAAAGCCGCACGCGCCCCTCGGTAATCCCCATCGCATCGCGAAACTCCTGGCTCACCGAGCCATGCGTCGTCGTCGCCGAGTGCGAAGCCAGCGACTCCACCCCGCCCAGCGACTCCGCGTTCAAGAAAATCTTGATCGCCCCCAGGAACTGCGCCGCTTCCTCCCGCGACTTCAGCTCAAAGCTCATCATCGACCCAAAGCCTTTCTGCTGCTTCACTGCAAGATCGTATTGTGGATGGCTCTTCAGCCCCGGATACGCCAGCTTCGTCACCTTGGAATGCGTCGAAAGATACTCCGCCACCGCCCGCCCGTTCTCCTCGTGCTGCTTCACGCGCAGCGGCATCGTCTTGATCCCGCGCAGCACCAGGAAGCACTCGAACGGCGACATAATCCCGCCCGCCGCCTTCTGCACCAGCAGAAACCGCTCCTTGTGCTCCGGCTTCGAGCCGATCAGCGCTCCGCCCAGCCCATCCGAGTGGCCGTTCAAATACTTTGTCGTCGAATGCATCACGATATCCGCGCCCAGCGCGAGCGGGCTCTGCAGCACCGGCGAAAGAAAAGTATTGTCAACGCTCACCTCGGCCCCAGCCGCATGGGCAATCTTCGCCACTCCGGCAATATCGGTCAGCACCATCAGCGGATTGCTCGGCGTCTCAATATGCACCAGCTTCGTATTCGGCTTCATCGCTGCTTCCACGGCCTTCAGGTCGCTGGTATCCACATACTCGATCGCGATGCCGTATCCACGCACGATCTGCTCGAACAGCCGCACCGTGCCCGCGTACACGTCACGCGAACAAACCACATGGTCGCCCGTCTTCAGCATCGCCACCAGGCCCGCAATCGCCGCCATCCCACTGGTAAAGGCGTGCCCGCTGGTCCCGCCTTCCAGAGCCGCCAGCGCCGTCTCCAGCCGGTCCCGTGTTGGGTTCCCGGCCCGCGAGTAATCCCATCCGCGGTCGCTCCCGATCCCGGTCAGCTCAAAGGTTGAAGAAAGATAAACAGGAACATTCACCGCGCCCGTCAGCGGGTCCGGGTGCTGCCCGGCATGTACGGCAAGGGTCGAGTATCTGTATGGGGACATAGTCAAGTCTTTGCTGCGATCTCCTGCCTCTAGCTTATCGTGCCAGGGGTGCCCCGCCGAATAATCCCAAGCGACAGACCTGCAACAAAAGATGGCTCCGACCCTTCAATTTCCGCCGGCTGTCCAGCCCCCGAGGGAAGATTGCAGGCAATTCGATGCCAACTCGGAGCCTCTTGGAAATGACCATACTTGCGGCGGTCTGTACAGAACGATTTCGCAAACAACGTAATCTCGATAACTAATCAATCTCTCCCACACCTGTCGAATCACAATGATCGATCGCCAAATAAGCGTTCCCTGGCCGTCGAGGCCGAGTGTATACTCGCCCGAGCAACACACCCCAGCCCGCGTCCGGGCTCTCCCTTTTCTCGAAGACGTCGATGCCGGACCCCTTTTCGCCGGCGATCTTCCGCAAAATAACGTTCGGCTGAAATTCCGGACCTTCAAACGCCAGGACTCGAACGTCCCGGCTTGCACCCAGGAGGGGAATTCATGACATCGCATCTCAGGAGAGTTGTCCGCCAATCCATCTTCGTCTTTGCAGTTGCGGCAGCACTGGTAACTTCCGCGGCCGCTCAGCGTGGAAACATCGAGAGCGTCACCTTCTTTACCGTGAAGCAGGACCGCACCGGGGATTTTCAGGCTGCTGTCAAGGAGCTCCACGCCGCGTATCTTAAAGCCGGGTCAACTCGCTACAGCTCCACCTGGCTTTCGCTCTCCGGTCCCCGTGAGTACGCGCTCGCCACTTACTACGAAAAGTGGGCCGATCTCGATGCCGGGCCCGACCCGAAGTTGAAGGATGACGCCGCCGACATTGCGCGCATCACCACGCGGATCCTTGCTTGCACTGAAGGCTCGCGCCGGATTATCGCGGAGATTCAACCAGACCTCAGTCTCCATCTGGCCACCGACATGCCGAAGATGATTCGGGTGCTGACCACGGATGTCCGTCCGGAAAAGTACAAGGACTACCTCGCCCTGGTGAAGAGCGACATCCTGCCCGCGGCCCAGAAGGGTGGCTTGAAACTGTACGAGTTTTCTGAAACTCGTTATGGCGCGCCCAATACACAGGTTACTTCTGTCGTTGAAATGGACGCCTGGGGCGATCTCGACGGAGATTTTGGCGTTGGAAAAGGCCTTGGCAAAGATGGCTACCAGGCTCTGCTCGACAAGGTCCGCCCGCTGATCGAAAAGGCCGAAGTCAACGAATTTCGTTTCGAACCCGATCTAAGCTATCTCCCCCCGCCCACCGCGAAGTAAGCATGATGGAGGCGGGCCAATCCCCGCCTCCAGTGGCCCCATCCTGTCCGCACAGCCCGTGATTCGCCCGGAACACTCGAAATTGCTTCCAGACGCTCGATGAGCGTCCTGGCGATTTGACCTCAATTCATAGGCAGTCCCGATAGGGACCTAACGTTTTCGGGGAGTAATCCTGCCTGTTGGACTGGAAATGGTTCGTTTTTGAACTTCGGGACGCCGACAATATCCCCCGTGGAGGTCAGTCGGTTTCTCCGATCACCACAAGTATTGACCGCAGAGTAAATGCCGATGAGACGACATCCGTCCAGAACACCGAATGTCACTATGGCAGCGCCGCAAGAGAGCCGGCAAAACTGTGCTGTTTGCACACAATTAACACATAGAGTGGCTAAGAGCTTATCCGCGAATAGCGAATTTTGTAGCGCCGCTCTCTAGAGCGGCTGTCGTGCGGGTCTCTAGGCCCGCACAAGCCGCATCTGGCGGCTAGGAAGCCGCCAGTACAACCGGTCTGCAGAATGACGCCACTATTTGCGGATAGGCTCTAAGGCTATCGATCTATCTGCTACCCGGTCTTCAGCTCAGGGGATTTCGATTGAGCAGAATTGACCAGTCTCGCAATTCGCCTTGAAGCATAATCCTCATCGGGACTGGTGCGATCTCATAAGCGATTGGCCGCGTCCGCAGTCTGCTAGACTCTCAGCGAAGATGAATGGCTCCTGCGAGCGCGAAATACATCCTCTGCGTGGCCTTCTCGAATGTAGGGGTCGGCTCGCCGCACACAGCCTTTCGCGTTAGCAGTTTCTCGAAAGTAGCGGAGGGACGCTACTTGAAGAGTTTTCTCAACAGAATTCTTCAGAACCACGCACGAATGTGCGAGATAGGCGGTTTAGGGTGAACACCTTCGGTATGCGATTCCTTTACAAGACTCTCGTTTTGGCACTCTTCCTGGTGCCAACGGGAGGCTTCGCGCAGTTCTCCATAGGCATCAACATCAATATCGAGCCTCCCGCTCTTCCGGTTTACGTCCAGCCTCCCTGTCCGCAGCCTAACTTCATGTGGACTCCCGGCTATTGGGCCTGGGACGGCGTTAGCGATTACTACTGGGTTCCTGGAACATGGGTGGCCGCTCCGCAGCCTGGCTATCTCTGGACGCCGGGCTATTGGGGATGGGGGGACGACGGCAACTATATCTTCCATGACGGTTATTGGGGGACGCAGGTTGGCTTCTACGGCGGCGTGAATTATGGATTTGGTTACGGTGGAGGCGGATTTGCCGGTGGCGAGTGGCGCGGTGGTGTCTTCGCTTACAACACAGCGGCAGTAAGCGTGAACACGGCCGTCATTCGGACGACGTATGTAAATACAACGGTGATCAACAACACGACGATCATCAATAACAATCACGCGAGTTTCAACGGCGGGCCGAACGGAGTAGTCGCGAAGCCGACGCCGCAACAGCAAACCTTTGCTACCCAGCCTCACCTTAAGCCGACTCCGGCGCAACAGCAACATGAGCAGGTAGCCAAGCAGGACAAGTCCAATTTCGCTTCGGCGAATCATGGGATACCAGCCCACGCCGCGGTCGCGCGCCCCGCCACAAGCGTTGGTGAACTGCAACATAGCGCCGTGGCCGCCAAGGCCGCGCCGGGGGTGAAGCCGTATGTTGGCCGCCCGGCTACCCCAGCGCAACCCGCAAAGAATGCAGCGGTGCCTGCGCATTCTACGCCGAATCCCCAGCCAGCGGCTCATCCGCAGCCCGTGGCCAAAACAGCACCGGCGGCGCCTGAAAAGCCTGTACCCGCGGCTCGTCCTGCCGCGCCTGCTTCACGCCCTGAGGCCGTGACGAATCCCCACCCGGTTGCTCATCCACAGTCCGAAGCCAAACCAGCGCAGGTGGCGCCTGACAGGCCTGCACCCGCGGCTCGTCCTGCCGCGTCTGCTCCACGCCCTGAAGCTGCTCCGAAGCCCGCTGCACCGAGGCCGGCCGCGCAAGCACCCGCAAAGCCGGCGCCGCATCCGGCTCAGGCGGCCAAGCAGCCACCAGAAAAAGAACCCAAGAAGTAAGAGAGGCTGTACTACGGAACGAAGGTGACACAAATATCCGTCCCCGGGACGGCACGGAGTCGTCCGATTTGTCCACCGCAAAGCCGTGTTAATTTTGGAATTCCCCTCAGGAACCGTTCAATCTGGGGGGGACGCCAAAGAAGGAGAATCCGGTTAAAGAACTCCACTGAGCAATCCGACACACCTTAAAGATACGTGGGGCGGTAAAAGTGTCGTGAGTGCGGCTCTATAGCGGAACCAGAATAGGTGTAACCCGAAGCCGCGGCGTTCAGGTCGACGCAACCACCAGCGAGCGGCGACCCTGCACGAAACTCAAGGGGGTACAGTAATTCAGGTTCCGCTCTAATTCATGAGAAGCAGAGCCGCATTGATCCTGTGTGACCGCCTGCTCGTCGCCGATTCGGAAGTTACCGATTCGGAAGTCACCACTCTGCTAAGAAATTTCGGGCCAGCCCAAAGAGGCAACCGAAAGCACTTGTGTGACCGGAAACCCCAGAGCCTGCCCTGAGCGGAGTCGAAGGGTCTCGCGACGCGGCAAAAACCCTGCTATTTCACCGGGACCAAACAAATCACGCGCTATAAATCCGATCGCGCCCCGTCCACTGTTCACTGTTCACTGTTCACTGTCCACTGTTCACTGTCCACTGTCCACTGTTCACTGTCCACTGTTCACTGTGCACTGTTCACTGTCCACTGTTCACTGTCCACTGTCCACTGTCCACTGTCCACTGTCCACTGTCCACTGTCCACTGTTCACTGTTCACTGTCCACTGTCCACTGTTCACTGTCCACTGTCCACTGTT
>PLOG01000162.1 GCA_003142935.1 Acidobacteriaceae bacterium | reverse complement strand
GGCGTCACGTCCAGCAGCAGCAGATCCTTCACTTCGCCGGCCAGTACGCCCGCCTGCACAGCGGCACCAATCGCCACCACTTCGTCGGGATTCACGCCCCGATGCGGCTCCTTGCCGAACAAGCCCTTCACCAGTTCCTGAATCTTGGGCATTCGCGTCTGGCCGCCTACCATCACAACCTCATTGATGTCGCTGAACTTCACGCCCGCGTCGGTAATCGCCTTCTTGCAAGGCTCCAGCGACTTCTCCAGCAAATCGCCAACAAGCTGCTCCAGCTTGGCGCGCGTCAGCTTCCGCACCAAGTGCTTCGGCCCGCTCGCATCGGCGGTCACAAACGGAAGATTGATCTCCGTCTCGATGGTCGTCGACAACTCGATCTTGGCCTTCTCCGCAGCATCCTTCAGCCGCTGCAGCGCCATCTCGTTGCCCTTTGAAGCAAGGTCCAGCCCCGACTCCTGCTTGAACTCGGCAATCAGCCAGTCCACAATGCGCTGGTCCAGATTGTCGCCGCCCAAATGCGTATCGCCGTTGGTCGACTTCACCTCGATCACGCCTTCGCCCACTTCCAGAATGGAAATATCGAAAGTGCCGCCGCCGAAGTCGTACACGGCAATGGTCTCGTCCTTCTTCTTGTCGAGTCCATAGGCCAGCGCAGCCGCCGTCGGCTCGTTCACAATCCTCTTCACGTCGAGCCCGGCAATCTTGCCTGCATCCTTGGTGGCCTGCCGCTGCGCGTCGTTAAAGTACGCCGGAACCGTAATTACGGCCTCAGTCACCGTCTCGCCCAGGTAGGCCTCTGCAGAAGACTTCAGCTTTTGCAGAATCATGGCCGAAATCTCCGGCGGGGTGTACTCCTTGCCCTGCGCCAGCACGCCCACGTGGTCGCCCTGCTGGGTCACTTTGAAAGGCACCATCTTCATTTCGTCGTTTACTTCGTTGTAGCGTCGGCCCATGAACCGCTTGATGGAGAAGATGGTATTCTCCGGGTTCGTGATCGCCTGCCGCTTGGCCACCTGGCCCACCAGCCGTTCGCCGCTTTTTGAAAACGCTACGATGGAGGGCGTGGTGCGCGCACCTTCTTCATTTGGAATGACTTTGGGCTCTCCGCCCTCCAGTACAGCAACACACGAGTTCGTAGTGCCAAGGTCAATACCGATGATCTTTGCCATTGTTGACTCCCTGCCTGTTCCTTAAAATTCTGACTCTAATAAGATGCACCATTGAGTGACTTAGTGTCAACTTTATTTGATTGGATTATCCTAAAGTATCCCCGCACCGCCGCTGCAGCAAGGCGCAGCAGCGCCTGCGGCTTGATCCGGCATCGGAACAAGCCTGCGCCACTGCATCCCTGGTCTTTTCAGCGGTTTTATTTCGGAGGGGGATCCTGAGACGAGCTCGAACCAGGCTCCTCCGGCCCGCTCGGCTCGCCATTCAGGCCAATCGGGTCATTCAGGTCTTTTTCAGGATCGTACTGGTGCTTCATCATCCACTCCTTGAACTTTGCCGCCGACTCCTCGACCACCCTCTCGTCATCCGGATTCCAGAAATAGGCCAGCCCTGGCCTCAACATCACGACCTGCAGGTCGCAACCCTCCAGATTCCACGGCTTGCCCGGCTGAGGCACCAGAATTTCAAGCGTCTTGTCACTTTTCTTCCACCGGGCCGGATAGGTTGCGTAGGCCTCTGAAGCCCTGAGCGGATCGATGCAGCTATATTTGAACTGGAAACCCAGCGGCTGGCCCCTCTCAAACAGATCCGCGCCGCCTTCACCATCCAGATAGTCCGGCGTTTCTGAAAAGCTCTTGCTCTCGCGGCCGTGGCGCGAACGCGAACTGTTCTTCAGGATATGCACCCGCAGCGGATAGTCCGCGGGATCAGGCCCCCGGGCCAGCACCACGCCAGAAAAGACCAAATAACCTGCCAGCCCGCTCAAAATGCAGACAAGGACACGACGCATCGAGACTCCTTCCCTTTTCAATTATTGCCCCCAAGCCCGCCCGGAGCGAAATCGAACAGGTGTCGTTTCCGAGCCTTGGAATTCTCCGCAGTCCGCCTCAAGAGAAATCCAAAGCTAAAACCTGAGAGCAGTTCTTCCATCACTGGCGTCCGCCCCCCCAATCGTTTACCCTCAAAGGTTCCCTCAATGACCACCGCCGCCGCCCAAGCCCGCTACCCGCTCACCCAGGGCGTCAACCCGTGGCTGGTAGTCGTCTCCGTCATGCTGCCCACCTTCATGGAGGTGCTCGACACCGCCATTGCCTCGGTGGCCCTGCCTTATATCGCCGGCTCGCTCTCCGCCTCGAACTCCGAAGCCACATGGGTTCTCACCAGCTACCTGGTAGCCAACGCTGTCATCCTGCCTGCCTCCAACTGGTTCGCCCGCCGCTTTGGCCGCAAGCGCTTTCTACTCATCTGTGTCACCATCTTCACGGTCGCCTCCTTCTTTTGCGGAGCGGCTCCCTCGCTGGGCATTATTCTGCTCGCCCGCATCATGCAGGGCGCCGGCGGAGGCGCGCTCCAGCCCCTCTCGCAATCCATCCTGCTTGAAAGCTTTCCCGTCTCCAAGCGGTCCATGTCCATGGCCGCCTATGGCCTCGGTATTGTAATGGCCCCCGTGATCGGCCCCACGCTCGGCGGCTGGCTCACGGATACATTCAGCTGGCGCTACGCCTTCTACATCAACATTCCCGTCGGCCTGCTCGCCGTCATCCTCATCAGCCGCTTCGTCCACGACCCGCCCTACATCAAGAACGCCAAAGTCGGACCCTTCGACAACATCGGCTTCGGCCTGCTCATGGTCTGGACTGGTTCGCTGCAGATCGTCCTCGACAAGGGCCAGGAAGACGATTGGTTCGGCGCCACCTGGGTGCGCTGGACAGTCGCAGCGCTGGTCGTCTCCCTGATTCTATGGATCTGGCACTCCTGGACTCATCCCAACGGACTCGTCGACCTGCACATCCTCAAAAACCGCAACTTCCGCACCGGCTGTTTCCTGATCGCCATGCTGGGCATGTGCATCTATATCACCATCGCCATCCTGCCCCTCTACTATCAGGAGGTGCTCGGCTACACAGCCTTCACCGCCGGACTGGTCGTCGGACCGCGCGGCATCGGCTCCTTCATCGGCTCGCCGCTCATAGGTTTTCTCGGCTCCCGCATTGACAATCGCAAGCTGCTCTGCGGAGGCTTCCTTGGCTTCGCGGCCTGCGCCCTCGTCTTCGGAACAATCAACCTCGATATCGGTCCCTACACCCTGCTCATCCCCATCACCCTCACCGGCTTCGCGCTCAGCTTCGTCTTTGTCCCCCTGTCCACCATGATGATGGCCACCATCCCCAACAACGAGATGGGCAACGCCGCCGGCCTGGGCAACATGCTGCGCAACATCGGCGGATCGATCGGGATTTCGATGGCCACCACCGCTCTCGTCCGCCGCTCCGCCTTGCACCAGACTTATCTCGGCGCCAACCTCGGGGCCTCCAGCGCTGTGCTCCAGCAAAAGTCCGCCGCTATTGCCGGATACCTGGGTCAGCATCTCAGTCCCTCCGCCGCCCGCCCCGGCTCCTTCGGCCTTCTCTACAGCCTCATGATGCAGCAGTCCGCTCTGCTCGCCTATGTCGACGTCTTCCGCTGGACGGCAGTCTTAGCCTTCTTCTGCGCCGCCGCCACATGGCTGTTCAAAAAACCCAAAAAGTACCCCGCATCGTCGCCAACGGCGCATTGAAGCGCCGCCAGCAAGCATCTGTTCGAATTCGGGCACAGTCAATTTGCAATTCGATCAGAATTCCTGTTTACTTGCTGCCATCATGAAATCCGTAATATTTCCTTCTGCACACCGGGGTGTACTCGGTTTAGCAATTGGCGCGCTCGTGTTGCTTGCTCTCCCGCTCTCGGCGCAGGATGCAAGCTCCAAGCCCAGCAAGCCCACCCCCCACAAAGATCGAATCGCAATTGATCGTTATTGGCGAGCCAGTCGTGCTGGAGCAATGGCCTCACACCCTGAAGTTGGTCAACGCGCCTACGAACGTCTCACTGCTCAATCCAGGACAGTGCATCCGAGTTGGCGTTTATGCCACAGGAGACAATCGCGACAGTTCTATTGACAAGACGAAGATTTCTTTTCGCGTGGAGTTCGCCGGCCGGAGTCAGGAGCATCCGCTGACCGCCTTGGCCCAAATCAAACAGATCAAGCCGGAAGGCGGCGACTTTGTCACTGCTGCGCTCGGAGCGGCTGGCATCGAGAACCCACTCGCGACCATGGCCAGCCTGGGTGTTTCGGCAGATGGCTGGTGTGTGCCTGCAGATGCGCAAGATGGAAAAGTTGTCATCAGGGCCGAGGTCGAGTCTCCCGGAGGCCGGCAAGTTCAGACTCCGTCAACGATTCAAATTGAGAGCTTTGAAACTGGAAGTAAGAGACTATTCAACGACCCAGAGCAGTTCTTCGGAAACTTCCTCCAAACCTATTATCGGCAACCTAATCCCGCTCGCTTGCTTCCGGCATTGCAATTTCTGATTACACAACAGACGGAACATCCCCATCCGGGACTCGCAGAAGAAGTGGCTGCCTTCCTGAGTGCGGCGCTCAAGTCCAATCCTGTCGCTGCAAAGAATTTCCTCGCGCGCATTGCCGCCCAACCGCCGTTAACGCGCGCCTTCGGGCTCCTTATCCTGCGCGCAGCCGGATACGACATCAGCAGTGTGCTTAATACCCTCAGCACGGAAGAACAACAAAAGTTCGGGGGCCTTCATCCGTTGGATGATCCCTTTGATCTAACTCCGACGCAGCAATTGTTCGGGCACCTCGACCTGATGTGGTCAACCTTTGGCGCTACCGGCGAATTTGTACCTGTACAAACAATTGCCGGAACCCTTGCATGGCGGCCCGACTACGATGACTTCCAAAAGGCGGGTAAGGCCCCAGACCATCACCTCACATTGACACCTTCAATTGTTCGTGGAGTGGCTTATACAGCCGCCGGATGGTCGTTGGACTCTTTTCAAAGAAACGACCCTCTTGCAGCCGATTACATCGAGTGCATGATTGCTTCGCCGGATACGCCTGAAATCGTCAAATCAGAGCTAAAAAGCCTCTCGACCAATCCCGCGTTCAAGCGTGACGATAAGAAATAGTTCCTTACGCCGCATCCCCAAACACCCTCACCCCCGCCGCGCGTGCCGCATCCGCCAACTGCCGGTTGAAGGTAGCCAGCACCGCCGCTCGCCGCATCGCCAGTTCCAGATACGTAGCGTCATAGGCCGTGAGCTTGAACACGCGGCTCAGATACATAATCTGCGCCTGACTCTCGGCGGGAGGGAACGGGTCTTGCATTATCTCCCAGATCGACATGCTGGATAGAAAATCGGCGGATTCATCGATTCGGATCACTCGTTGGCGCTCCGCCAGCAAGAGAGAGTTTGCCACCTCCGGATACCAGAGTGCCGGAACCATCGCCCCGGACGCGCGTACGCTATCCAGGCACTTACCCGCCAGATCCGCTTCGTCCAGGTCTTTACGTTTCAGAAGCCAAGCCAGCGCCATTGACGCGTCGAGGACCAAGGTCACGGTCGCCCTTCCTCAATCCAGGCACGAATCTGCTCGTGAGAAACCCCTTCGATCTTCGGATGCCTGAGCCGCTGGTAGGCCGCCTCGACCTCCTCGGGAGTCGGGCCGACACGAGGCGCCCGCGTGGGCACCACGTCCGCCACCGCCCGCCCGCGCACCGTGATCGTGAACCGTTCCCCCTGTTCCACTTTGCGTAAGACCTCAGACAGTTTCGTCTTGGCCTCAAACGCGCCGATTTCCGTATATGTGCTATTCGCGATAGGCATAATTCCTCCAGCACTGAGCCCGGTCTTGACCAACTAGTTTATAAACCAGTTTATGTCAGTTCGCCCCCTTCCGCCAATAAACCTCACTCCCCCCAAGCCACGAACCGCCGCAACCCTTCGTCGTACTGCTCAATCCGCCCGGTCAAAATGTCGTAGTACCATCCATGCACCCGCAGCAGGCCCTCCTCCATCGCGAGCCGCACCGCCGGCTGCGCCTTCAGGTTCAGCAACTGCGCCACCACATTCCCCCGTATCAGCGACGCCAGTTCCGCGCTCTCCCCATCCGCCGGATTCAAGGGCTGCTGGTACCCAAACGCCGCCTCCACATGGTTGAGCCATCGCTCGGCCTTGGGCAGGCCCTCCAGCGCCGAATGGTCCAGCGCCGCCTTCAAGGCTCCGCAGTCCGAGTGCCCGCAAAGGATCGCATCCTTCACCTTCAGCACCTTAACCGCGTACTCAATCGTGGCCGTGCACCCGTCCACATCCTGGCTGGTCAGCGGCACCACATTGCCCGCATTCCGCGCAATAAACAGGTCTCCCGGCTCGGTCCCCAGCACCATATCCGGCACCACTCGCGAGTCCGAGCAGGTAATGAATAGCCACTCCGGCGCCTGCCCCTCGGCCAGCAAATGAAAGTGGCTCCTCCGCCCCGGAAACACCTCCCTCAAAAACCGCTTGTGTCCCTCGATTAACCGCTCCATCCGCGCCTCCAGCGACTCTCTGCTTCGACCTGCCTCTGTCAGCCTACCGCACCGCGCGCCGCCCCCATAGAAAGTTGTCGCTTTGAGCGGAGCGCAGCGAAGTCGAAGAACCTGCGGCTGTCATTCGGATACCCCATCTGTTTTGTGGGCGCCTTCACGTGCGCTTTGCGCCAATTGCGGCCGCAGCAAAAGGTCCACCGGGTGTCTTTTCTGTTCACTGTTCACTGTTCACTGTCCACTGTTCACTGCCTCACCATCCGCTACACTGATCTAGACCATGTTTGAAAACCTCACAGACAAACTCCAGCGCGCATTCAAGTCTCTCCGCGGTCAGGGTACGCTTACTGAAGAGAACATCGCCGAAGCCCTGCGCGAAATCCGCGTAGCCCTGCTTGAAGCCGACGTCAACCTCAACGTCGTCCGCGACCTGATCGAGCATATTCGCGTCAAGGCCGTGGGTACTGAAGTCCTCACCGCCCTTTCGCCCTCCGAGCAGGTCATCAAGATCGTCCGCGACGAGCTCATCACCCTCCTCGGCAAAGACACGGCCCGCTTCAAATTCGCCTCGCAGCCGCCCACCGTCATCCTTATGGCCGGCCTCCAGGGCTCCGGCAAAACCACCACCTCCGGCAAGCTTGCCGCGTGGCTCAAAAAGGGTGGCCACCGCCCCATGCTGGTCTCGGTCGACGTCTACCGCCCCGCCGCCCGCGAGCAGCTCAAAGTCGTCGCCAAGCAAGTCGAAGTCCGCCTTTACGAAGGCGACCAGAAGGGCGAGCCCGCCGGCTCCGCATTAGTCGAGCGCCTCGCCAAGGAAGCCCGCCGCGAAGCCGTCATCATGGGCTGCGACACCCTCATCGTCGACACCGCCGGCCGCCTCCACATCGACGCCGACCTCATGACCGAAATGGAGCATCTCAAAAAGCTCCTCAACCCCAGCGAGATTCTCTTCATCGCCGACGCCATGACCGGCCAGGACGCCGTCAACTCCGCTGAAGATTTTCACAAGCGCCTCGGCCTCACCGGCGTCGTCCTCACCAAGATGGACGGCGACGCCCGCGGTGGCGCGGCTCTCTCCATCCGTCATGTCACCGGCCAGCCCATCAAGTTCCTCGGCGTCGGCGAAAAGCCCGATGCCTTCGAGCCCTTCCATCCCGACCGCATCGTAGGCCGCATCCTCGGCATGGGCGACATGATGTCGCTCATCGAAAAAGCCGAATCCACCCTCGACCGCAAAAAGTCCGAAGAGTTCGCGAAAAAGGCTCTGCTCGGCGATGGCTTCACGCTCGAAGACTTCCGCGACCAGCTCCGCCAGATCAAGAAAATGGGATCGATGGAGAGCATCTTGAAAATGCTCCCTTCCGTCGGCCCCTTCGCCGGCCTCCAGCAAGCCTCGCAAAACATCGACGAAAAGCAGTTCACGCGCCTTGAAGCAATCATCAACTCCATGACCCCCAAAGAACGCCGCAATCACGAAATCATCAGTGGCACCCGCCGCAAGCGCATCGCCAAAGGCTCCGGCACAGAAGTTTCGGACGTAAACAATCTCCTCCGCCAATACGCCCAGATGGCCAAAATGTTCAAGCAAATGGGCAAAGGCGGCCTCGCCGCCAAAATGATGCGCGGCGGCCTAAGCGGCATGGGCCTGGGCGCCAAACAACGCTTCGGAAGGTAGTTCTAAGAATCGAGAACCCCTTATGAGTGACGAATCAAAGCTCACAATTGAGGAACTGCTTACACATGCAGGGAATTCGAATTTCCAACGCGATACGATTCGGATGGAGTACATTGAGCTAGCTAAAGCCAAAATGCAATTGGCAGACATCGCCCTCACAAAGCGGAATCAAGAGATTTCAGAAAAACAATTGGATCTGAGCAATCAGGCGAATACCCTTACCCAAAGGCTCCTCATAAGCAATGAACAGGCCAGCAACCAGAACGAAGAAAATGCACGACTGATGAACGAGGCAACGCAAAAACTTGCGGAATCGACCAAGTCACTGAAATGGGCGACCTTGGCTCTGGTAGCTTTCACCGCCGTTCAAGCTTTGATCGCATTTGTTGCACTCTACAAAAAGTAAGTCAGCGCTAAGATGACCGCTCTCCAAGACCAACTCGACGAGATCACGGCCAACACCCGCCACCTGGTGCAGCAAGAGCGCCTGGCCGTTGGCGAGCGCGCCGTCGCCGAACTCTTCGCCTCCGGCATTGAAGACCGCATCCTCCCCGTCGGCGGCGTCGCCCCCGGCTTCGAACTCAATGACGCCACCGGCCGCCTGGTCCGCGGCGAAGACATGCTCGCCCTCGGTCCACTGGTCATCAAGTTTTTCCGCGGCCGCTGGTGCCCCTACTGCGTTACCGAGCTTGAAGCCTGGCGCGATCTCTACGGAACAATCCGCGAGCGCGAAGCCTTGATGGTCGCCATCGGCCCGCAAACCGAGCGCCAAAGCGACTTCATGGCTGGCCAGCACGGCCTGCCCTTCCCCGTCCTCTCCGACCCCGGCAACCTCATCGCGGAAAAATTCGGCCTCGTCTACACCGTCCCCGAGTACCACCGCGCTTACTACCAGTCCATTCTCGTCAACATCCCCTTCGTCAACGGCGAACCAAGCTGGCGGCTACCTATCCCCGCAACCTACGTAATCGCGAAAGACCGTAAGGTTCTTTTCGCCGAGGCCCACGCCGACTTCCGCGTCCGGCCCGAGCCCGAAGAAGCCCTGGCCGCCGCCTTCGCCCATCACAGCCGCTAACGCAGCACTCGCTTTTGCCTTTTTGTTATCGACAAACTTAACTTATCCACTCTTTAATCAAAACTTCCGCCCTACCCAAACTAACTCCCCTAATCAAAAACACCTTACTCCGCGATAACTCCCCACTTACTAACTCGACGTATCTCTTCGGCAAACCGAACTTATCCGCCAAAAACTCGATCAACGCCGAGTTAGCTTGCCCCTCGACTGCCGGCGCGCGCACCGCAATCTTCAGCCGCGCCTTCTCTCCCTCGCAATAAACTCCCAGAACCGCCGTCTTCTTCTTCGCTCCCGGCAAAGCCCGAACCGCCAATGTTACGCCACCCTCCGCGCCACGCAGCATCGCTTGGCTCTCCGTCATTCCCCGCCCCCTTTCCACGGCGCGCGTTTTCCAAACAGCGCCGTCCCAATGCGAATCCGCGTCGCACCCTCTTCAATCGCCAACGAAAAATCCCCGCTCATCCCCATTGACAGCGCATCCAGCTTCAAGCGCGAATGCGCCGCGGCCCACTTGTCCCGCCACTCCCGCAAACTCCGGAAACAAGCCCGCGTCACATCCTCCGCCACGCCCCACGGCGCAATCGTCATCAATCCCCGCGTTTCCAGAAACTCCAAATCCGGCAGCCGCTCCAATAGCCGCGCCGCCTCATCGGACCCCGGCTCCAGTCCAGCCTTCGTCTCCTCCGGGCTAAGCTTTACCTCGATCAACACCGGCAGCCTCTTGCCCAGCTTCCCCGCCGCCTCGTTCAGCCGTTCCGCCAGCCGCAACGAATCCACCGAATCGATCCCGTCAAAGAGTTCCACCGCCCGCGCCGCCTTGTTCGATTGCAAATGCCCGATCAAATGCACGCACACCGGCGCAGCCCCATCCCGCCGTAGCCCCTCCAACTCACCAGCTTTCGAGGAAAACTCCTGCACCCGATTCTCGCCAAACAGCCGCAACCCCAACCCCGCAGCCTCCGCAATCGTTTCCACCGGATAGGTCTTCGACACCGCCATCAGCTCTACCTCGCCGCGTTCCCGTCCCGCCGCGCGGCAAGCTTGCCCAATCGCCTCTTCCAGCCTCTTAAGATTTTCGGCAAGCGCCGTCATCGTTCCCCTGCTCTCAACCATTCCGTTCCTATAACCAGTCCCCAGCGGCGCGCATCTAACATCAACATATGTGGACTGTAATTCTTCTCACCATCTCCAACATCTTCATGACGTTTGCCTGGTACGGTCACCTCCGCTTTCGCAACGAGGCGCTCTGGAAGGTGATCCTCGTCAGTTGGTCGATTGCATTCTTCGAGTACTGCTTCCAGGTTCCGGCCAACCGCATCGGCGCAGACCGCTTCTCGCCCGTCCAGCTCAAGGTCATTCAGGAAGTCATCACCCTGATCGTCTTCGGCGTCTTTGTCACCTTCTACTTCGGCCAACATCTGCGCTGGAATCACGCCGTCTCCGGGCTCTTCCTGGTGGGCGCGGTCTTCTTCGCCTTCCATAATTTCTGATCGGGCTGCGCACAACCGTCTCAGTGACCAACCGCCTCAAGATACTTCTCAGCCTCCAGCGCCGCCATGCACCCCGACCCCGCCGCGGTAATTGCCTGCCGGTAGCGGCGGTCCTGCACGTCACCGCACGCAAAAACGCCGGGAATTACCACCCCATTTTGCGTCGTCAGCACGTTCCCAGCGGTCTTGATGTACCCGTCCTCGTCCAGATCCATCTGCCCGGTAAACATTTTTGCATTCGGCTCGTGGCCTATGCCCAGGAACAGACCCTTGACCGCAAGCTCGCACTCCACGCCTGTCTTCACATCCTTCAGCTTGAGGCCGTGCACGTCTTTCTCGTCAACGCCGAGGACCTCTTGAACAACCGTATTTGTGCGCAGTTCGACATTCGGATGCGCAATGGCGCGCTCCAGCATGATCTTTGAGGCGCGGAAGTTCTCTCGCCGGTGCAGCACCGTCACCTTGCTCGCAAAGCGAGTCAGAAACAGCGCCTCTTCCATCGCCGAGTCGCCTCCGCCCACCACAGCAATATCCTTGCCGCGGAAGAAGAACCCGTCGCACGTGGCGCAGCTTGAAACCCCATGCCCGATCAGCGCCTGCTCGCTGGGCAGCCCCAGCCACCGCGCGCTCGCGCCCGAGGCCACAATCAGCGTCCGCGTATGAATCTCCCCCACAGACGTCTGCAGCTTGATTGGCCGTGCACCCAGGTCGACGGAATTCAGGTGCGCCAACTGAAAAGCGGCGTCAAACCGAGTCGCCTGCTTCTTCATGTTGTCGATCAGCTCCGGCCCGTGGATCCCTTCCGGCCAGCCGGGAAAATTCTCCACCAGCGTGGTGATCGAAAGCTGTCCGCCCGGCTCGTGGCCCTCAAGAACCAGCGGCTTCAGTCCCGCCCGTCCGGTGTAAATAGCCGCCGTAAGCCCGGCGCAGCCCGAGCCCAGAATTACCGTGTCGCGAATCTCCGTCATAGCGTTTCCCACCTCGATTTTAGATGCATCCGCCCACCCGCCGGCTCAAGCCGCTCCTGGCTTCTGCACACTCCGCCGCGTCTGGCTCAGCACGCGCCCCGTTTTCTTCTCTATCATGTCACTCATGGCGAACCTGACTCTTATCTACGGACTCCGGCTGCTCCCCGAGGGCGAGGTCACCGAAATCAAGGACGCGACCCTTAAGCTCTCCAACGGACACGAAGCACACGTCGCCATGCACACCATCGAGGGCTCGCGCGAAGAGATCGAAACCCAGCTCAAACGCAGCCTCGACGCCTTCTTCGACTTCTACCCCGAAATCTGAGCAGGCCCCGTCGCGGCAACCCCTCAACTGCCGGCCCACCGCCTTGCAGCCCGCGCACCGTCTGCCCTCCCAGCAACCTGCTCGCCGCCCAAACCGCCGCTGCGACCTCCGATATCACCGGCACAGTCACGTTCTCNNCGTGAAAGCAGTGGTCAGTTGTCAGTATTCATCGATATATAGGCCGACAAATGGCTCTGTTTTTGTCTGATTCCAGGGCTACATTTCGGAAAAAGCCGATTTTTCCCGGAGAATGAACTGATACATCAGTACGAATTTTGCCGGATAAACTGATACAAGCCCTCCAAACGGCATATATGAGGAGAAATTGCGCATTTAGCGACAAAAATGCAGGCTTCTATGCCGCCGTTTTGTCGGGATGCGGCTGCCATGCGTTCGAGTTCTATTCGCGGCTCTAATGCTGCGGCGGTCTCCACGACGTAAGCTTCGCGCATCGGCCCCACACGTCCGCATCCTAGCCAGCGGCGTGGCCGCCGCCGGCACCCCCGCATCGAACGCGCTGACTATCGCCATCAACTGATAAGAAACAGGGTACCGAATGGACCTGGATCGAGTGATTAGCGGGAAGGTGCGGCGAGGATTGTGGCAATAAATTCAGCAAGTTAGCGTCCGCTNNGCAAAGGTTTCATACCCCGCGGGTCGGCGAAGCCGGTGGACGGCTGATAAGAAACATGGTTCCAGTTCTGCGGTGCGTTGAACAATCCGAGTGGAGCAATTGGAACAAAAATAGCGAGTTGGCTCCCGCTGCGCGGGGTTAGCAAGTTGGCGAGTTAGCGGGAGAAATGCGGCGGCGCGGTTTCATCCCCACGCGGGTCGGCAGCGCCGGTGGAGGACTAATGCAGGCCGCCGCAAATATGGTCATTCTCAAAAGGCTCCAAGTTAGTATCGAATTGCCAGAAACCTTCCTTCAGGGGCTGAAGCCCAGCTTTTTTGCGGCTATTGGCGGCACGACTGAAGTCGTGCCCTTTCAAAGAGGGACATAGCAACTCTAGCCCCGCTTTAGCTCGTCTTCTGCCCCCACCGCGCGACGCTGAACTGCGCTCCGGCAAACAGAATCAACCCCGACGTGTAAGCCCAGAAGATCAATCCCACCGATACAAAGAACGGCCCGTAAAGCGCCCTCAGGTCCAGGTGCGGCAAAAGCGCTACGTAGAGATAACGCGCCCCCAGCCAGATGATGCCCGTGTAGATTGAGGTGTTCAGCACCGAGCGCCATGGAACCTTGCGATTGGGCAGCAGCCAATAGATCGAAAAGAAAAACAGGATCGAGGCCACTCCGGTGGTGAACGCCAGCAATATAAAACTGATGCTTTTGTAGACGAAGTTTTCGATATGGTGAAAGAACACTACCGTCAGCACATCGCGGGCAATCGCGTTCAGCGCAATGCTGCTCATGCCCAGCACTACCATCAGAGCGGCCAATCCAAGAGCCACCACCTGGTTGGCAAGATAGTTGCGGCTCTTGGTCACACCCCACGCCTGGTTCAGCGCCACTTCCAGAGGAAGAAAGATCCCCGTGCAGGCAATCAGAATCATCAGCAGAGAAAAGAACTGCACTCCCTGGCGCGCCGAAGCCGCATCCAGGCTGTTGGCCACCCAATCCTTGCTCGCAACCGTCGGCAGATAGTAGTTCACCATGTCGTCGATCACGTTTTTCATCGCAGGGGAATGAAACACCGACCTGGACAGCGTATACAGCAGCACGATAAACGGAATGAAGGAGAGAATGGCGTTGGCCGCCACGCTGAAAGCGAAGGTGTGCACCTCGCTGTCCAGCAGGTAGGAGATCAGCGCTTTGCCGTCCCGGCGCCAGTGGTACCATTTCGATTGCTGTGCCTGCTCCGGCACATCGACCTTGCCGATTGGCTTGTTCGCCGGTTCACCTGCCACGCTTGAATTCAAGACTTCAGCCAAGTGTTGCTCCTTATGTGGGACATCGCTGCGTTGCCGGACAGGTGATTCTTTAAGGATAGCCCTCCGGATAGATTCACGATGAGCTAGACGGACCTGAAAAGAAACAAGGTTGTAGGTACAAGAGAACAAGACTTCGTCATGGAGTTCTACGGACTCCCACCCATCGGACAAAAACAAAAACGTCCGATGGATGGGGCACAGTTTCATACCCCTTGGGCCGGCGAAGCTGGTGGGCGACTTAAAAGGGTCGCAGTTTTTCGAGAGCCCACTTTGCAGCCGTACGGAGGCCGCCGTCGGGGGCGGCGGCCCATTGCTCCAGAACCGGGGCAAAACGGCTCTGGCCGCTGTTGCCCATGGCGATAGCGATATTCCTGCGCAACCCATCGAAGCCCGCGCGCCGCACCGGGGAACCATTGAATTGCTGCTCGAATTGTTGGTCGTCCAGGCAGCTTAACCACTCCAGCGCGGGATTGACCAGTTCCGCGCGCGGCTCCAGCTCGGGATCCGCCGCGATCGGCGTTCGCCGCGGCGAATTCCAGGGGCAAACATCCTGGCAGATGTCGCAGCCGAAGACCTGGCGTCCCATCCCCTCCATCAACTCCTCCGCAATCTGTCCCTTGTGCTCGATGGTCAGATACGAGATGCACCGCGTTGCATCCATACGGTAGGGCGCAACGAGCGCATTCGTGGGGCAGGCATCGATGCAACGGCGGCAGGTTCCGCAGCGATCCGGGGCAAGTGCCGCGAGCACCTTGCTGCTTTCGACGGGTAAAGACGTAAGCAGAACCGCCAGAAATCCAAAAGACCCAAGCTTGGGGTGAATCAGGCACGTATTCTTCCCTATCCAGCCGAGCCCCGCGGCCGTGGCCAGCGCGCGCTCCACAACCGGGCCGGTATCCACATATCCCCGAGCCTCAAACTCCCCCGGTTGCGCCGAACGAATGCGTTCTTCCAGCGCCGCCAGCCTTTTTTTGAGCACCTTGTGATAATCGCTTGGCCGGCGGCGCCCTTCCGCGTCCTTCCGGGAGCTCCAGGCATAGCGCGCAATCCATCCCGCGGCCGCCTCAGCCGGCACCGTAGAGAGCGGCTGGGGGCTTTGATAGCCGGCAAAGCAAACTACCGCCGAGCGCGCCCAGGGAAACGGAATCGCCACCCGCGCCCGCAGCAGTCTGCCGTCCTCGCTCCGCCGCTCCAGGTAATGCATTGATCCCGCGTTCCCCGCGCCCACCCACGCTTCAAACCGCTCGGCATCCCGGGTCTGGGCTGCATGGGGAAGCGCCACGAGCCCTGCCTCAGTGAAACCGGCCTCCAACGCCCAGCCGCGCACCTGGGCCGGGCTCAAGGCCGAGCGCAAATCGCCAGCGAAATTGGTGGAAGAGTCAGACATAGAACTCGGGGCATAAAACCAGGGGCATGGAACCGCCGGCACTGCTTCTTGCGTACTAGCATTCAGTGTTCATTTGTGGACGCCGGAATCGAGAATCGAACATGCGAAACGGCAGCCTGGTATCCTGAAGCACATGCTTCCCTTGCATTTTCAGCATATTCCCCTGGCTCGGTTCTGGCCTTCCACGTGCAAGTTAGAGAGTGTTGGACCGCAAGGCAACCGCTCTCGCCCCGCAAAGGCCGGAAAAACTTGCTGAGGAGGTAATTATGAACGGCACGGTGTACTCGGAAGAAATCACGATGAATCCGGAGGCTGGCAAACCTTCCCAACTCACAGAACTGGTGCGCGGAAGCGAAGGCCGTTTCATCGACGAACTGACGCCGGTAGTGCGCCGCCAGAACGTGTCGCTTGACCTGGCCTCGGTGGAGCGGATCGACGCGGCGGGCATTGCGGCGCTCATCTCGCTCTACCGCATCGCCCGCGAGTCGGGACACCGCTTCAGCCTCTCAAAAGTATCTGCTCGCGTGGCGGAGATGCTGGCGCTGGTGGGGTTGGACGGAATCCTCTTATCTCGCAATGCGAAAATGGGTTCGCATTCTACCGCTCGGCTGGTCCGCCACGCCGCCTGAATCTCCCACGAATTCTGCCCCGGAACCCGCCCCGCGGCCCCGGTTTGTGTATCGAATCGGGAAAGATCGGGACCGCGCTTCGCAAAGACCGGGACCGCGCTTCGCGCTGTTTTGATCTGTTTACAAATCCCATGTGACGAAAGGCACAAGCAATCGTACACTTGGGGCGCTATTAGTAGTATCGAAGCGTGAATGCCGCATGGCGCCCTCGCATGTCTGGATGACCCGCACGCGCTCAGCCTGATAACTTTAACGTTGGAGTGCTGAGGCTGCTTTCTGTCGTCCTGTACGTTTGAACGCCGCCGCGGAATCTAAAGGATGGAGGCTTTACCCATGACGCAGGGCGTTCTGGAAAAGGCGTCTGCCGACAAAGCAGACACAACTGCAACCCCAACTCAATATGTCTACTTCTTCGGCGGCGGCAAGGCCGCTGGGAATGGGCGCATGAAGGATGTTCTGGGCGGCAAGGGCGCAGGCCTGGCGGAGATGACCAACGCCGGATTGCCGGTACCTCCGGGATTCACCATCCAAACCGAGGCCTGCCGTGAATACATGCGCGGCAAGGTAAGCAAACAGATCAATGTCGAGATGCTCGCCGCTCTCGATCAGTTGGAAAAGCTGCAAGGACAGAAGTTGGGCGCGGGTGAAAATCCGCTGCTGGTCTCGGTCCGCTCCGGCGCCAAGTTTTCAATGCCGGGCATGATGGATACCATTTTGAACCTCGGCCTCAACGACAAGGCCGTTGAATCCCTCGCTAAGCTCAGCAATAATCCCCGCTTTGCCTATGACTCCTATCGCCGCCTCATCCAGATGTTCGGCGATGTGGTTCTCGATGTTCCCAAGAAGAAGTTCGAGCACATCTTCGACGGCGTGAAAGCCGCCGCCAAGGTCAAGTTCGATTACGAGCTCAAGCCCGATGCACTGCAGAAGATCATCGTCGAGTACAAGAAGCTCATCAAGAAGGAAACCGGCAAGGACTTCCCTCAGAATCCGCTGGAGCAGTTGACCGCTGCCCGCGACGCCGTTTTCAGGAGCTGGCAGAACGATCGCGCCAAGACCTATCGCCGCATTAACCGCATCGACGACTGGCTGGGCACAGCGGTCAATGTGCAGGCCATGGTCTTCGGCAACCTGGGCGAGAACTCAGGCACCGGCGTAGGCTTTACGCGCAATCCCGCCACCGGCGAGCATGTGTTCTTCGGCGAATACCTGATGAACGCGCAGGGCGAAGACGTTGTTTCGGGCGTCCGCACCCCGCTTTCGATCAGCGAGCTTGAAAAGGCGATGCCCAAGGTCTACGAGCAGCTCAAAGACATCACGCGGAAGATGGAAAAGCACTACCGCGACATGCAGGACTTTGAGTTCACGATCCAGGACGGCAAGCTCTACATGCTGCAGACCCGCAACGGCAAGCGCACTGGTCTGGCCGCTGTACGCGTAGCCATCGACATGGTCCGCGAAGGCCTCATCACGCAGGAAGAAGCCATCCACCGCGTAGAGCCCAACCAGCTTTACGACTTTTTGGTTCCGCGCCTGGTTGAAAAGGGCGAAAAGATTGAAGTTCTGGCCACCGGTCTTCCGGCATCGCCCGGCGCGGCTGTTGGACAGATTGTCTTCACCGCCGAGGAAGCCGTCAAGCGCCATGCCGACGGCTCCTACAAGACCATCGTTCTGGTCCGCGGCGAAACCACTCCTGAAGATATCGCCGGCATGGAAGTTGCCGACGGCATCTTGACCTCGCGCGGCGGCATGACTTCGCACGCGGCTGTCGTTACCCGCGGCATGGGCAAATGCTGCGTGGCCGGCGCCGGCGACTGCGTTGTCGACGAAGCCAAGAAAGAACTCCGCGTCAAGGGACACACCTACAAGCAGGGCGACTGGATCTCGCTGGACGGCACCACCGGCCGGGTGATCGCAGGCAAGCTGAAGACCCTGGATGCGCAGCCCGACGATCCCGATCTGGTCAAGTTCATGGCCTGGGTCGATCCGGTCCGCAAGCTGAAGATTCGCGCCAATGCCGACATCCCCCGCGACGCCAAGCAGGCGCGCCTGTTCGGGGCCGAAGGCATCGGCCTGTGCCGCACCGAGCACATGTTCTTTGCCGAAGACCGCATCGAACACATGCGCACCATGATCCTGGCCGACAACGAGAAGGATCGCCGGGCAGCTCTCAAGAAGCTGTTGCCCATGCAGCGCGCCGACTTTGTTGGCCTGCTCAAGGCCATGGAGTCGCTGCCGGTCACCATCCGGCTGCTCGATCCGCCGCTGCACGAGT
>PLOG01000092.1 GCA_003142935.1 Acidobacteriaceae bacterium | reverse complement strand
GTAAACGCGCTCTGTCGTCTTGACATTTCTGCCGCCCCGATTCTTGGTTTCTCCGGGATTCAGGTCGATAGTCCGGTTGGAGAGGTCAATCCGTGATACCCAGAGGTTCACAGCTGCCTCGGTCTCATCAGGAGATCGAATCCTCCGCGCCAGGTTCGGTTTGGGAACCAAAATAACCTTCTGATACGATTCTTTGTTACGGCGATGGGCGGTTTACGCCCATCGCCAACTTATTTCTTGCTGAACCGAACCGAAAAGAGGAAGCCCGATGAAGTTCACTGGTTGGAATCTGCTTGTCTCTCTTTGCCTCTTTTCCAGTTCACTCCTGACGCAGGCGCAGCCGGCGCCCACCGTGATCGCCGACCTGGATAACAGAGCCAACATCAGCCTCAACGGCGACTGGCACTTCATGGTCGATCCCTACGCCAGCGGACTATACACCTTTCATCACGAAGTGAAAGCGGACGGATACTTTCTGAACGCCCAGCCGAAGCCTGGAAGCGCTGACCTGGTTGAATATGACTTCAGCAAATCTCCCACGCTGAAGGTGCCTGGAGACTGGAACACGCAGCGCGAGCAGCTCTTCTATTACGAGGGCCTGATCTGGTACGAGCGCGGTTTCGAATTCAACCCAAAGGCCAACCACCGGACATTTCTCCACATTGGCGCGGCCAACTACCGGTCGATGATCTGGATCAACGGTAAACACATTTGCGATCACGAGGGAGGATTCACCGGCTTCGACTGCGAGGCTACGCAGCAGCTCCACGCAGGCACGAACTTCGTTGTGATGGCGGTCGACAATACGCGACTGGCCGACGGCGTCCCCACGCTCAATACAGACTGGTGGAACTACGGAGGCATTACGCGCGATGTTTCCCTGGTCGACGTGCCTGAGCGCTTTATCGACCAATACGATTTGCGCCTCAATCGCGCGCGTACGTCGATCGAGGGTTGGGTGCACGTTGAGGGCGCGATGCAGGGCGAAGCTGTGACTGTCGCCATTCCCGAAGCGCGGCTCTCGGTGACTGCGTCTCTGGACGCGAAGGGCAACGCAACGGTGACTCTGCCTGCGGCAGGCCTGGAGTTCTGGTCGCCCGAACATCCAAAGCTGTACCGGGTGACGCTTGCGGCCGACGGCGACAAGCTTGAAGACGAAATGGGATTTCGAACCATCGAAACCGACGGCACCAAGATATTGCTCAACGGGAAGCCGATTTTTCTGCGCGGCATTTCGATTCACGCTGAAGCGCCCTACCGCGGCGGCCGCGCCAACAACGACAAAGACGTTGCCACCCTGCTCGGATGGGCGCGAGAACTGGGATGCAACTATGTCCGCCTTGTCCACTATCCGCACGATGAGCGGATGACGCGCGCTGCCGACCGCATGGGAATTCTAGTGTGGTCGGAAATCCCTGTGTACTGGGCGGAACACTTCGACGATCCCGCAGTGCTCAAGAAGGCCCAGCAACAACTCGGCGAGGAAATTGCCCGCGATCGCGACAAGGCTTCCATCATTTTATGGTCGATTGCGAATGAGACTCCGGCCACAGCGGCGCGGACGCAATTTCTTGAAACGCTTGCAGGCAACGTGCGCGCCCTGGACTCGACCCGCCTGGTCACGGCCGCGCTGCTCGTCCGCACCGAGGGGAAGGATAAATTCATCGAAGACCCGCTGGGCGCATCGCTCGATGTGATTGGGGCGAACGAATACATCGGATGGTACGAAGGGCGTCCGGAAGACGCGGACACGACGGCGTGGCACAGCGCCTACCAAAAACCGCTCATCATCAGCGAGTTTGGAGGCGGAGCAAAGGCCGGCCTGCACGGTGCGGCAACCGAACGCTGGACAGAGGAATACCAGGCGAGCATCTACAAGCACCAACTCGGCATGTTCAACCGGATTCCGCAATTGCGGGGGTTGAGTCCATGGATTCTGATGGACTTTCGCTCTCCGGTGAGACAGCTGCCTGGAGTGCAGGACGGCTATAACCGGAAGGGACTGATTTCAGAAAAGGGCGAGAAAAAACAGGCGTTCTTTATCCTGCAGAAAGCTTACCGTGAGGGTACGGTCGGCAAACCTGAGTAGATTGCTCATCCCACAACTGAAAAACGGTTGTCATCTTCAGCGAAGCGCCAAGGGCGAGCGGCAGGACGATTCGCCGTCAGGCGGCGTTGATGGCCAGGACTTTGCTGTCGCGCAGGGCCTTGATATCGCGCATAGGTGGCAGCCCGAAGAAACGGCTGTACTCGCGGTTGAACTGGCTTACACTTTCGTAGCCGACTTCGTAGGCAGCGGTGGTGGCATCCATCCCGTCCAGGAGCATGCGCTGCCTGGCTGTCTGCAGCCGGATTTGCTTCTGGTATTGAAGTGGGCTCATTGCCGTCAATCCACGGAACTGATGGTGGAGCGTGGACACGCCCATGCGCGCAACCGCCGCGAGCTCGTCCATGTGCAACGGCCTTGCGTAGTTGGCGCGGAGCCAGGCGATGGCTCGTGCCGTTCTGTGGCTGAGATCGCCCGCGGTTGCAATGGCGCGGAGGCGCTCTGCTTGCGGAGTTCGGAGAATGCGGTAGACGATTTCACGCAGGATCAAGGGGCTCAGGAACGGAATATCCTCGCGGGTCTCAAGAAGATCGATCAGACGCGCGCACGCGCCGAGCAAGCCGACAGTCGTTTCACCGACAGCAAGTCCGCGCGATTGGACCGGGGTTTCGGGTTCAGGCAACTCTTCACGGCTAATGACTTCGCGCACGGTTGGCATATCGAGCTTGAGAAACATGGAGAGCATGGGAACCTGTTCCGAGGCTTCGAGGATTTGACTCTCGGCGGGAACATCGATCGAGGAAAGGAGAAAGGACGATCCGTCGCAGAGATAGATTGTCCCTCCGAGGTTGATGCGCTTTCGGCCCTGCACGAAAACGGTGAGGCTGGGTTCGTAGGAGGCTCGGTAACATGCCGTTGTCCTAGTTCGGCGGTAAAGCGCCAAACCGGGAATGGCGGTAGTATTTTCTCCCCGTAATTGCGCATGGGCTTCGATCTTGCGGGCCAGCACCTTGCGCATCTCGATTGTCGCAGTATTCTGGACTTTTCGATTCTCTGTCTGTTTCGCCACTTTGCTTTCCATTGCTCCATCTCCAGCGTACTGCTGAATCGTTCCCCTTTGTACAAAATTTGACTTTCAAACAGAATCAGGCAAAAGATTGGCAGGATCGGGAAAGCGCCTGGGCGATGCTTTTCGCTACTCTTTGACTGTGCAATGGGGAGCTGGCTGCAAGCACAAGGAGCCGGCATTCGCAATTAGCGGTCAGCGGTTGCGGGTACGAAGATTGGCAAAGAATGGAGAAACAATGCAAAAACGCAAATTAGGCAACAGCAGTTTTGAAGTGTCCGCCCTGGGCCTCGGCTGCATGGGCATGAACTTTTCCTACAAACCGTTTCCGGAAAAGCAGGATTCGATCAATCTGCTGCGCGCGGCCGTTGTGCGCGGCGTCACCTTCTTCGACACGGCAGAGGTCTATGGCCCGTTTACCAATGAGGAACTTGTGGGCGAGGCCCTGGAGCCCTACCGCGGGCAGGTTGCCATCGCCACGAAGTTCGGCTTCGACATCAATGCCGACGGAAGCCGCGGCCCGAAGGGTCTTGACAGCAGCCCCGAGCGCATCCGCATGGTGGCAGAGGCCTCGCTTAAGCGCTTGAGGGTGGATGCCATCGACCTTTTCTATCAGCACCGCGTCGATCCCAATGTTCCCATCGAAGACGTTGCCGGGGCCGTGAAGGAACTCATCCAGCAGGGCAAGGTCAGGCATTTCGGGATGTCGGAGGCCGGCGCGAAGACCATCCGGCGCGCGCACGCCGTGCAGCCGGTGACGGCTCTGCAGAGCGAGTACTCGCTGTGGTGGCGAAAGCCGGAGCAGGAGATTATTCCCACGCTCGAAGAGCTGGGGATCGGACTGGTTCCCTACAGCCCGCTCGGCAAAGGGTTTTTGACAGGCAAGATGGACGCGAGCACCACCTTTGACGCGACCGACATCCGCAGCAGCATTCCGCGCTTTAGCCCTGAAGCCCGCAAAGCGAATCTGGCGCTCGTCGATCTGCTGGGCGGTATCGCGAAGGCCAGGAATGCAACGGCTGCGCAGATTGCGCTGGCGTGGCTGCTGGCGCAGAAGCCGTGGATCGTTCCCATCCCGGGCACAACCAAACTTCATCGGCTGGAGGAGAACATCGGGGCGGCTGCGATCGAGCTCTCGGCAGGAGACCTTGCTGAGATCGAAAACGCCGCGGCGAAGATTCACGTGGAGGGTGCGCGGTACCCGGAGAACCTTGAGGCAATGACCGGGCGCTGATCAGGGCGCCCTGGCTTCCGGGGCAACCGGCGAGCGGCCGAGGCATGCAGGTCCTGTATGCTCGAAGAGGCTGAAGTGTCCCAATTCTCAGAGGTGGGAATTGGGACACCTTTTACAGCCATTCGCATTCTTTGAATCTCTATGCGGTATACGACACAGTTTTTGCTTTCGGCGATGGCGGCGACGCAGTTTCCTGCGCCGGATGTGCCTGAGATTGCGTTTCTGGGGCGGTCGAACGTGGGGAAGTCGAGCCTGCTGAATGAACTGGTTGGCGAAAAAGCAGCCAAGGTTTCTTCGACGCCGGGACGGACGCGGGCGATCAACTTTTTTGCGCTGCTAGACCAGAGCAAGAGACCGAAGCTGATGTTTGCGGATTTGCCGGGGTATGGGTATGCGAAGATTTCGAAGTCGATTTCGGCGGGGTGGGCGGAGTTTATCGATCCGTACCTGGCGATCCGCTCGACGCTGAAGCTATGCGTGTGCCTGGTGGACTCGAATGTGCCGGCGCAGCAGAGCGATGCTCAGTTGTTCGATTGGCTGAGGGGTGCGGAGCGGGAGTTTGTGGTGGTGGCTACAAAGATTGACCGATTGAGCGGGAATGAGCGGACGCGGAATCTGTTGGCGCTAAAGAAGGGGCTGGGACTGGATGAGGTGCTGCCGGTTTCGGCGAAGACGGGGTATGGGATCAGGGAGTTGTGGGCGAGAATTGAGAAGAACAGTGGACAGTGAACAGTGAACAGTGAGCAGTGAGCAGTGAGCAGTGGACAGTGGACAGTGAGCAGTGAGCAGTGAACAGTTTCCGGCTGGGGCGGCCGGTCCTCGATTCCGATCAATTGTTCTGGAACGGGCTTCCTAATACATCGATCAATTTGGATGCGGTTTCTTCGTCGCAGGTGAGCGAGCGGAGGCGGCGGAACTGCGGGCCAAGGTAGCGCGGAGATTGACGCAGCCAGCGGCTTGTCGCGTGGTCGCCGGCCGGGAGATGCTGGAGCAGCAAAGCGTCGAAGGCGGCGGGGCGCTGGACGAACTCGGCGGGAATTTGCCAGATGAGGAGTTTTGAAGCTCCCTGAAAAGGTACGGGGGCGATGGGCTGCGCGCCTTGCGCGATGAAGGTCTCGATTTGCGAGTCTGCCGATGTGGATTGTGGCTGAGGCGGGAGCAGGTCGGGGAGAACGCCGCGGCCGAGCATTTCTTTCACGATTGCCTGGGGCGCGATGGAGACGGCTACGGATACGGGTTCGCGTTTGCGGATTTCATTCTTGAGAATGCGCAGGGCTTCGTCGAGCGAGTTGACGAGGAAGTCGATGACGCCCGAGCGCATGGCCTGGCGGAGTGTGGTGGCATGGGCAGAGGCGGCGAGGGTGGCGGCGCCGCCGACGTTGCCGGCGATGGCGAGGATGCGGCCCCGCTCATCGAGTTCGCCGGCGTAGAGGAGTTTGCCGCCGAGACTGTCCTCGCTGGGAGCGGCGAAGTGCATCAGGTTGGCGTAAGCCTGTTCTACCTCGGCAATGAAGGAGAGAGCGTCCGGCGGATGCGAGTTGATCGGCAATGACCTAATCCGGCGGCATTTCGTGCCAGTTGTTTTTGCGGACAAAGAAGACGAACATGCCGGGCTTGGGGATTGAGCGGGTTGCTTCAGCGTATTTGCCTTTATAGCACTCGTTGGGCATGGCCACGCCTGAGCGCAGGATTTCATCCACCGAGTACCAATGCAGTGTGCTTATGTCCTTCTCCATGCCTGCGTCGCAGTTGACGTAGATCTCCATGGAGCTATTGAAGGTGCCTTGAACGGCGAGGAATGTCGCGCCGGCAGGGACGAGGATCCGTGCAACTCCTTCGTCGTCAAGGCTGACCGAATCGTTGTGGACGGCGTTGCGATGATCGAAGCGCACGATGAAGTTGGAGGGGACGATTGGTTTTCCGGTTTTGCCGTCGAGCATAAGGACGGTGATGGTGTTTGCCGATTGCGCGCGAAGCGGACCGCAAAGCGCGGCTGCAACGATGAGGGCCAGGAAAAGGCGAACGGGAAACGAGCGAGTCACGAACGGGCGAAACGGGAACAGATGGTCCTTCGGTCGCAACATACTCTTACTTTGTCATGCGGGGCGGGGCTTTAGGAAGTGCCGGGTTTGGGGCCGGGTGCGGTTGAGAGACGAGGTTTGGCGGACAAATGCAGCGAGTCAGCTCCAGCGGCGCGGGTTAGCCAGTTTCTGACCATGTGATTTCGTGCTTTCTCAGGTCTCAAAATCGAGATCTCCATCATCGAGATCTCCATCCCAAGGACCAAGACCTGTCCTCAGTGCGGCTTGCCGGGCAACACAAAATGCTCGGCGCAGCGGGGCTCGTACGAGTCGCCCGGCATCTTCACCGGGCTATCGTAAGGCGCCGGCTTGCCGTCGATCAGCCGCTGCGAATAAAGCGCCCTGGCTCCGCAACTGCAGTAGGCCATGCACTCGGTAATGCTGCCGCCGTAGGCATTCACGAGCCAAGTCAGGTTCAGCATTTCTCCAAAGGGAAGCGCGCGAAAGTCCAGGTCGAGCCCGGCTATCAGGACATCGTGACCGGCGTCGAGCAGGCACCGCGTGAAGAGAAACAGCTCATNNTTGAACTCCAGCGCGTTCATCTTGCCGTGACCGTTCGGATTGCGGCTTTCCACCACCCCTGGACCACCCTTGGTGTCGTCGCTGGGCTTGAGAACCAGAACATATTGGCTGGCGTACTGTCGGCGCATGTCGGCGCGGCGCAACAGCTCCGCGGTCTTATTGCTCCGCATCGGCCCCATCATCAGTTCCAGCTTTCCCGCCACGTTCTTGCCCCTCAATCACCAGAGAATCGGACTACCGCTTCCGGTTTTTTATCATATCTTGACAGGGCATCGATTGCTTCGGATGCCGTTCTGGAAAACCCGCCCTTTGAAGTTTCCAACGGTCCATTACCGTGAGAGAGGGCCCGGTAACAGCGCGACTGGCGGACAGGGTCGGTAAAATGCAAGCAGTGTCTAGAGCGGTTTTTTCGGAGCTTCAATCTCATGACTGAACAACCTTGCATTCTGATCGCCGGCGCTGCCGGGCAGGTGGGCGTGGAGCTTCAGCGCAGCTTTGCCGGCTTCGGCAAAATCGTTGCCGTCGATCTCGAAACTGTCGATCTCGCCAATGCGGACCAGACGCGCGCGTTGGTGCGCCGCGTCCAGCCCAACGTTATCCTCAACGCTGCCGCTTACACAGCCGTCGATCGCGCCGAGTCCCAGCGCGACCTGGCCATGGCCATTAATGCTACTGCCCCCCGCATCCTCGCCGAAGAGGCTCTCCGGCTCGATGCTTTGCTGGTCCACTACTCCACCGATTACGTCTTCAACGGCGAAAAGCAGCAGCCCTGGGTTGAGACCGACGAACCGGGCCCGCTCAACGTCTATGGCGAAAGCAAGCTCGCCGGCGAGCAGGCCATTCAGCAGGTCGGCGGGCGTTTCCTGATCTTTCGCACCAGTTGGGTCTACGGCCCGCACGGCAACAACTTTCTGCTCACCATGCTTCGCCTGGCCCGCGAGCGCGACCGGCTCTCGATCGTCGACGATCAGTTTGGCTCGCCGACAACCTCGATTGAACTGGCGCGAGCTACACGCGCGGTTACCGAGGGCGTTCTGGGGGGGCAATTTGGAACGCCACAGGAGTGGAGCGGTCTCTACCACATGACCTGCGCGGACTCCACCACGTGGTTCGGTTTTGCCAAGGCCATTTTCGCGGGGGCGGAAGAGCGTCTCAAGTTGAAGCCGCCTGAGCTCACCCCGCAGGCGACAAAGGACTACCCCACGCCCGCAAAGCGTCCTCGCAATTCGGTACTGTCGAATCGGAAATTGTTAGACCGTTTTGGCGTTCGGCTTGCAGGCTGGCGAGCGGCGTTGGACGATGTCCTCCAGGTTCTCAGTGCCCAGGTTCTCAGTTCCGGCGGCACGAAATAGGACCGCGCAAACCACCCTGTTGCCTGGCCTGCGCGATCCTTTGAAAATGCGCGTGCTTTGGAATTGCGCAGGTGCGCCTATTCCTTGTAAAGGGCAGCACCGGCAATAGCGCCCGCCAAAGTCTCGATGAGGTTGCCGGCGGTTGTCATCGCCGTCAGGTGACGGGAAAACAGACCGCCAACCCACATGAAGGTGAGGTTGGGAAGCAGGGATGCGACAAACCAATAGACAATCCCGGCGTAAATTGCGGTCTGGACTCCGGCGCCAAAGCGAGGCCGGATGGCCGCATAGATCCAGATCAGCGCGATCCCGCCGGCAAGTCCTATTACGTTGAACCAAATCCACTCGTTTGGCGAGAAAGCGCCATGTCCAAGCCGCGTCATCCCGTCCGCCCAACGCGGCGCCAGCAACATGCCATCCACGAGAAAACTCAGAATATCCGCAACGATTCCGGCAACCAGGCCCGCAATGATGACTCGACCGATATTGATCTTTCCCATAGTTTCTCCTTGTCAATTTGTTGAGGTGGAAACTGCTGAATGCCAATGTTTTCAACTAAGGCAGGAACACTCTCCTGGGGGATCGCGCAAGTATACCCACCCCATGAAGGGCCGGCAAGGATATTTTTCGTGAATGATTGAGGAGGGGAAGCGCGCGGCCGGAAGAGAATCCGGAAGACTCTCGAGTCAACCGCGCGGGGTTGGCGGCAGCCTTTTGCCTGCGATGTTCGTTCGCCTCAGCGAGCGTAGGCAAGCATCGTGCCGGCGACCGATTGCAAGGGCAAGATTTTGTCCACTCCGTTCAGCTTGATAGCTTCCTTGGGCATGCCAAAGACTATGCAGGTGGCTTCATCCTGGGCAATCGTCCTGGCTCCGGCCTGCTTCATCTCCAGCATTCCGCGCGCGCCATCGTCGCCCATTCCGGTCAGGATTACCCCCACCGCATTTTGTCCCGCATAGCGGGCAGCGGACCGAAACAGCACATCGACCGAGGGCCGATGGCGGCAGACCAGCGGCCCGTCCTTGACTTCAACGTAATAGCGGGCGCCGCTTCGCTTGAGCAGCAGGTGATGGTTGCCCGGCGCAATCAGCGCGCGTCCGCGAATGACGGTGTCGTTGGTCTCGGCTTCTTTCACACTAATACTGCACAGGCCGTCGAGCCGGTTGGCAAAGGCGCGCGTGAACAGCTCCGGCATGTGCTGCACAATCACAATGCCGGGCGTATCGGCAGGCAGCGCTTCGAGCACCGTCTTCAATGCCTCTGTGCCGCCGGTCGAAGCGCCAATGACCACAACTTTCTCCGTCGTCTCGGCCATGGCGTGGGTGGCAGGGGAGAGTATCGCGTCTGCCGTGAGCTTGGGCTCGACCGTGTGGCTGGGCGTAAGGGTCCGCAACCTGGCTCCCGCCGCGGACTTCACCGCATCGCAAAGAGCAATGCGCGAGTCTTCAAGAAACTGCTTTGTGCCCAGCCGCGGCTTGGTGACAATTTCGACCGCGCCATATTCCAGAGCTCTGAACGTGCTCTGCGCGCCTTCCTCGGCCAAACTCGAACAGATGACGACCGGGATCGGATGCTGGCTCATGATCTTCTTGAGAAACGTGAGCCCATCCATGCGCGGCATCTCGATATCGAGGGTGATCACGTCCGGCACTTGTTCGGCAATGCGGTCAGCCGCGACAAACGGGTCGCCGGCGGTGGCGATCACTTCAATCTCCGGGTCGGACTCAAGTACGTCGCGCAGCGTCTGGCGCACCACGGCGGAGTCGTCCACGATCAAGACGCGAATTTTCGGTGTGCTCATAGGCTGAACCTCAACGCTCCCTCTGGATGAATCTTGCGTGCAAATCTAGTTCCGAGGGGCCGAGGCGCCTCGCCTGACAGTTTGGCCGTGGAGCGAATCACCGCTCACGAGTGCCGTTGCAACAGCACTTCGCCGGTCTCCGTGTTGAAGTAAATATTGACGCCACGCTTGCCTCCCAGTGAAGACGCCGCGATGCTGAAGCCTTCCTTCGCAAGTACCTTCATCGCGACTTCTATGTTCGCCGCGCCTACCGTTGGCCGGGTTGCGCTGGAGGTCATCACCAAAACGTCTCCTCCCCCAAACAGCTTCACCTCAACCTCATTGCGGCTGGCGCCCAGCGCGTCGAATTGCATTGCCAGATCGCGTATCGCATAGTCAACGTAACGCCGGCCGGCAGAACGGGCCGGCGATGTACCAGGTGTAGTCGGCAAGCGCGGCAGCATCGGATGGCAGAGCGCGCCCACACCCAGCCGCGGAGCCCGAAACGCGATACCCACGCAGGAGCCGAGCAAGGTGCGCATCATCGTTGGCTCCTTCACAAGGCGCGACTCTCCCGGCTGCACGTAGACTTCCGGCAATGTCGCCTCAGGTTGCATCATCGGCCTTCCTGTAGAGTGCCGGCGCCACAGGCGTCAGAGGCAAATCCATATCATGCAGGGTCTCGGCATGGCCGACGAACATGTACCCGCGCGGCGCCAGGTGTTTTGAAAGCCTCTGCAGAACCTTCTCCTGCGTAGCCCTGTCGAAATAGATAATCACATTGCGGCAGAAAATCGCGTCCGCCTTCTCGGTCAACCGGTAGTCGGCATCCATAAAGTTCAATCGCCGAAATTCAATAAGCCGGCGAAGCTCCGGCACAACCCGTACCTTGCCGGAACCCGGATCGCGGCTGCCCATCAGGTATTTTCGTTTCAGCGCCGGCGGAACCGGGTCGACCACGTCGCTCGAATAAACCCCCATCTCGGCCTTCGCCAAAACGTTCGTCGAAATATCGGTGGCCAGAATCCTGAAGCGAAAGCCGGGATGCGTTTGCCCGTACTCGCTCAGCACCATGGCCAGTGTGTAAGGCTCCTCGCCCGAAGAGCAGCCGGCGCTCCAAATCAGCAGCGGCCTGCCGCCACCGTCGCGTGCCGTCAGTTCGGGAAGCGCCGTTTCGACCAGAAAGTTGAAATGCTTCGGCTCGCGAAAGAAATCGGTCTTGTTGGTTGTGACGACGTCGATCAGCGAAACAAGTTCTTCCTTCAACCCCTGGTGTCCAAAGAGATAATCGCAGTACTGGCCGTAAGAGCTAAGTTCGAGCGCCTTCAACCGCCGCTTGATCCGAACCTCAAGCATTGTCTTCTTTTCCGTCCCAAGACGAATTCCCGCCTTGTCATAGATCAGGTTGCAAAGGCGCGTGTAGTCCCGGGTCGAAATGCTTTCGTCGTGAGCGCTCATTGTGTAAACGGGGCAGGCGGATCTGCCTGCCCCATTCCCTCCTTACGCGGCCGCTTCCACCAATTGCTGCTTGCCGGCCTTCTGCCCCTGCGGCTTCTTGACGGCTTCCTGTTCCACGTACGGCTTGACCGCCTCCTGTTCCTGCCCGCGGACCACGGCAAGTTCCTCGGCAGAGAAGACGCGATCGATGTCCAGAATCATGATGAACTGGCTGTCTCGCTTGCCCATCCCCTTGATGAATTCCGTACGGATCCGGGTGCCGATCCTGGGCGCCGGCTCTATCTGGTCCGGATCGAGATCGATTACCTCTTCGACCGAATCGGCAAGCGCGCCGATGACGGTGGATTCGTTGTCAAGCAACACCTCGACCACAACAATGCAGGTATTGCGCGTGCTCTCGGTCTTCGACATCTCAAAGCACAGCCTGAGATCGACCACCGGCACCACGCTGCCCCGCAGGTTAATGACCCCGGCCATGAAGTCCGGTGTCCTGGGGATGGCGGTGATGGTAGTCAGGTCAAGTACTTCTCTCACCTTGGCGACGTCGGTCGCAAAGACCTCGTTGCCGAGCTTGAAGGTCAGATACTGCCGTGTCTCCGTAATTTCGCTAACGCTCATGCTTCAACTCCTTTCTGGTTTGGAAGACAGGGCGCGGCTCGCGTGCGGGCCGCGCCCGACCGGTCAGTAACGCTCGAACTCTCCGTCGAGATCGTCGTGTTTGTCCTTGAGCCGGAGACTGACTCCGCCTGCTGCCTTGGCGCCTGCATGTCCATTCGGTTTCGCCGCCTTGGCCGGCGCGGCCTGAACCGCTCTGGCCGATTTTGCCGGCGTCGCCTTGCGCGCCCGCCCGCTGTCTTCGTCGCCGGTGTGGAAGAACGAGAGCGCGCTGACAAGCTGATCGGACTGCCCGGTCAGCTCCTCGGTGGTNNTCGGCGCCGGTATCCTGCTCCTTGCTGGCCGCGGTGATCTCCTGCACCAGTTCGGCCGTGCGCTGGATGTCGGGCACCAGCTTGTCGAGCATCTCGCCGGACTTCTCCGACACCTTGAGCGTGTTAGCGGAGAGCTGGTTGATTTCCGCGGCCGCCTTTTGCGACCGCTCGGCCAGCTTGCGGACTTCGGCAGCGACAACAGCAAAACCCTTGCCGTGTTCGCCGGCGCGCGCCGCTTCAATAGCAGCATTGAGCGCCAGCAGGTTGGTCTGGCGCGCAATCTCCTCGATGATGGAAATCTTGTTGGCGATCTCCTTCATCGCGGCGACGGCTTCAAGAACCGACTTGCCGCTCTCCTGCGCGTCCTTGGCCGATTTGTTGGCGATCTTGTCGGTCTGCTGTGCGTTATCGGCATTCTGCTTGATGTTCGAGACCATCTCCTCCATCGAAGAGGAAGCCTCTTCAGCCGCCGCGGCCTGTGCGCTTGCGCCCTTCGATACCTGAATCGACGCCGTCGAGATCGATTGGCTTGCCGCGGAAACCTCGCCTGCAATCGACCGGATATCGGAGACCGTCTGCGTCAGTCCAGCCACCATCGAACTGAGAGCCTGCATCAGCTTGTCCTGTGGCGAACGCTCACGGAGCTTCACCGTCAGGTTGCCGCCGGCAATTTCTTCCGCAGCGCCCGTGATATCGTTCATGGCCACAATCAGCGTGTTCAGGTTGTTCTTGATCTTGTTGAATTCGCCGTTGTACGTGTCGGTAATCTGCGAAGGAATGTCGCCTTTGCTGATGTCTTCCACGTATTTGGCGGAGACGTTTAGCGGGCCAATCACGGCGTCGAGAATGTCGTTGACGCCGCGCACTATGTTGGCATAAGCTCCCTGGAACTGATCGTGCTTTCCGCGTTCGGAGAGTTTGCCGTCCGTTGAGGCTTCGCTCAGCCGCGCCAGTTCCTTTTGCAGCCCCTGCAGTACCAGCGCCACATTGTTGATGGCCTGCTTCATCTTCTCGTGATCGCCCTTGTAGGTGTGGGCAATCAGCTCGTCGATCTTGCCGTTCGAAACCTGGCCAAGAATGCGGTTGCCTTCGGCGATGGGCAGCAGGATCGCGTCCAGCATGGTGTTGACGCCGCGCACAATCTCGGCATAGGCGCCCTGGAACTGTTCCGGCTTGCCGCGATCGCCGAGCTGGCCTTCCTTGGAGGCGTCGGTCAAACGCACCAACTCCTTTTGCAGACTCTGCAGTACCAGCGCCACATTGTTGATGGCCTGCTTCATCTTTTCGTGATCGCCCTTGTAGGTGTGGGCAATAAGCTCGTCGATCTTGCCGTTCGA
>PLOG01000071.1:10577-14494 GCA_003142935.1 Acidobacteriaceae bacterium | reverse complement strand
TCTATTGTGGACTTCGAGAAGCACCTTGACCGAAACGCCACGCGCGTCGTCAAGGTGTTCCTGCACCTATCGAAGGATGAGCAGCGGAAGCGGTTCCTGGCGCGCATAGACGATCCGGAGAAGAACTGGAAGTTGAGTCTGGCGGATATTCACGAAAGGAAGTTCTGGAAAGACTACGTGAAGGCTTACGAAGAGTGCCTCAGCGCAACCAGCACGCATTACGCTCCCTGGTATGTTGTCCCCGCGGACGATAAGGACGACGCCCGCCTGATCGTCTCTCAGATTGTTCTTGACGCGCTGAGGGGACTGAAACCGGCCTATCCTGCAACAACTCAGAAGCACCGGGCCGAATTGAAATCAATCCGCAAGATGCTGGCTAAGTGATGAGGCGACGTGTCACGGTCGAAGCGGAATAACCTGAAATCTGAGAGCCGCTGCCAATATGTGAGCAGTTGCGGAGAACGAGAAAGGATGCATTACGATGGCAGCTACCGAGATTCCAATCAAAGTTGACAAGGATGAGACGCCTCAGCCCTTCAGCAAGAACTTCGANNAACTATCTTTGCATCGGCCAGATCTACCTCTTTGACAATCCCCTGCTTCGCTCGCCGCTCAAGGCAGAGCAGATCAAGCCCAGGCTGCTCGGTCACTGGGGAACATCGCCAGGCCAGAACTTTATCTACATTCATCTGAACCGGCTGATCAAAGAGCATGATGCGGACATCATCTACATCTCTGGTCCGGGACACGGGGGCCCTTCGCTCAATGCCTGCTCCTACCTCGAAGGCTCGTACACCGAGGTTCACCCGGAGATCACGCACGATGAAGACGGCCTGCGGCTCATGTTCCGCAAGTTCTCGACTCCGGGTGGCGTGCCCAGCCACTGCGGCCCGCACGTGCCGAATTCCATGCACGAAGGCGGAGAGCTTGGCTATTCGCTGGTTCATGCATTCGGCGCGGCCTTCGACAATCCAGACCTGATTGTGGCCTGCGTTGTCGGAGATGGCGAGTCCGAGACCTGTCCACTGGAAGGAAGCTGGAAGTCGGTCAACTTCGTCAATCCTGTCCGAGACGGTGCCGTCCTGCCGATCCTTCATCTCAATGGATACAAAATCTCTGGGCCAACCGCCCAGGGACGCACCAGCGACGCAGACTTGAAGGCTCTTTATGTAGGCCGTGGCTACAACCCCTACTTTGTCGAGGGCGATGATCCCGAAGTCGTCCATCAACTCCTCGCTCAAACGCTTGAAGATTGCTATGACGAGATTCGTGGAATTCAGCAGGAGGCTCGCAAGAACGGCTTCAAGAAACAGCCCGTCTGGCCCATGATTATCTTTCGCACGCCCAAGGGATGGACCTGCCCCAAGGAAGTGGATGGCATCCCCATCGAAGGCACATTCCGCGCGCACCAGGTCCCGCTGGCAACGGTCCGTGAGAATCCAGAGCATCTCAAGATCCTTGAAGCCTGGATGAAGAGTTACAAGGCCGAAGAACTATTCGACGAGAATGGCAAGTTCATCGACGAACTCGCGGCTCTCTCGCCCGCAGGCAACCGCCGTATGGGAGGCAACCCACATGTGAATGGCGGACGCGAGTTGATCACCCTCGCCTTGCCCGACTTCACAGATTATGCGCTTGAAATCCCCGGCCCCGGTCAGGTTCTGGCCGAGGCGCCGCGCAAACTTGGAGATTTCTTCCGCGACATCTTCAGAATGAACCTGACAAACTTCCGCATGTTCTGCCCCGATGAATCGAATTCCAATCGCTTGAACTCCATCTTTGAGGCGACGAAACGGTGTTCGATGGCCGAGATTGTTTCGATCGACGATGAACTGGGTCCTGACGGGCGCGTCATGGAAGTGCTGAGCGAGCATCTTTGCCAGGGATGGCTTGAAGGCTACCTGCTCACGGGCCGTCATGGCATGTGGTCCTCCTATGAAGCCTTCGCTCAGGTGGTCGACTCGATGACTACTCAACATGCCAAGTGGCTCGAGCAATGCCGCGAGTATTCCTGGCGCAGGCCGCTCGCGTCTCTCAATGTTCTGCTTACGAGTCATGCATGGCGCAACGACCACAATGGTTTCAGTCACCAGGCCACCGGGTACGTGGACAATGCGTTGGCGCGCAGGAGCGAAGTGATCCGCGTGTACTATCCACCGGACTCCAACTGTCTCCTCAGCGTCTTCGACCATTGCCTGCGCAGCCGCAATTACGTGAATGTTGTCACCTGCGGCAAACAGCCGCAGCTTCAGTGGTTGAACATGGATGAAGCTCTCGAGCATTGCTCGCGCGGCGCATCCACATGGAAGTTTGCAACCAACGATGAAGGCGGAGAGCCGGATGTAGTACTGGCCTGCGCCGGCGATGTTCCAACGATCGAGACCTGCGCGGCCTCGTGGCTGCTGCAGAAACATGTGCCGGGCATCAAGGTGCGCGTGGTCAACGTTGTTGACCTGATGACTCTGATGTTTCCCGACAAGCATTCGCACGGCATGGACGAAATGTCGTTCAACGAGCTGTTTACCGAGACGGCGCCGGTAGTCTTCGCCTTCCACAACAATCGATGGCTCATTCATACTCTTGTTCACGGGCGCTCCAATGAGAGCAGGTTCCATGTGCACGGCTACATGGACCGCGGAACGACCACCACGCCATTCGACATGGTTGTTCTCAACGAAATGAGCCGCTTCCACCTTGCGCTCGACGCATTGAAGCATATCCCTCGCCTCCGTTTGCAGGCCGAGCATGCAATCGACTTCTTCAACCAGGAGTTGCAACGCCACTACGACTATATTCGTGAACACTTGGAGGATATGCCAGAGATCGAGAACTGGCAGTGGACGAAGGATTTCAGCGATGCCACAGCCCCGGCTCCGCTTGCCAAGGGGCATCCGCAGAAGGCCATGTTCACCGACAGTTAGGCTCCATCCGGCTGAACTCAAAGCGGAGGCCGACCTCGCATAAGGATTGCGATAGCGGTCTCCACTACTTAGATTTGGTAAGCAGGGGGAGATATTGAACGATCCGAAGGCGCCATCTGATTGGTTCAAGGTTGATGGAGTTGATGCGCTGGTTGAGTTAGCACTCAATCTTCACTGGTCCTGGAACCACGCCGCGGACCAGTTGTGGAAGGCACTCGACAAGGAACTCTGGGAAACCACGCAAAATCCATGGGTCATCCTGCGCATGGTCTCTCGCGAAAAAATCAAGGCCGCATTAGGCGCGCCTGAGTTCCGCCAGAAGCTCGACAGTCTGCTTCGGCAGAATCGCGACTCCTATCAGGCAGACGCATGGTTCCAGCACAAGCATCCAGGCACCGCGCTCACCACGATTGCCTACTTCAGCATGGAGTTCATGCTGAGCGAAGCCTTGCCCATCTATTCAGGCGGGCTTGGCAACGTCGCCGGCGACCAGATGAAGGCGGCCAGCGAACTTGGCGTTCCGGTTGTCGGAGTCGGCTTGCTATACGGCCAGGGATATTTCCGCCAAGACTTCGATTCGGAAGGCCGGCAGCAGGCACTTTATCCCGTCAATGATCCGGGGCAGTTGCCCATCCGGCCGCTGCGGCAGCCAAATGGCGAGTGGTTACGGTTGCAGATTCAACTTCCCGGTTCAAAGATTTGGCTTCGCTGTTGGGAGGTGTCGGTGGGAAGAGCAAAGTTGTATCTTCTCGACACCAACGACTTTGCCAATACCGCGGCTCATCGCGGAATCACCAGTGAACTATATGGTGGGGACGCAGAGATGCGCCTGAAGCAGGAGATCGTCCTCGGCATTGGCGGATGGCGTTTGTTGCGGGCTTTGGGTCTCACGCCTGAGGTCTGTCACTTGAACGAAGGTCACGCAGCATTCGCCGTGCTTGAACGAGCCCGCTTCTATATGGAGGATCACAAGAAGCCATTCGATCTTGCCATGAA